>JAJZVS010000062.1 GCA_021845555.1 Pseudomonadota bacterium | reverse complement strand
GAAGAAGCTGAGCGGGGCCGAGGACGGATAATAATACGTCCCGGGCGGCCCGTGAGAGTCGTCCCCCAGACGGCTCCACATGGGGTTATAGAAAAAGTCCCGCGAGATGCCGTTGACCGTCCGCGCCACCCGAAGCGCTACCTGCCGGTCCATCATTCCGTGCAGCCCGTCGGCCGCCACCATCGCCGGATCGAAGGGATCGACGTTGAAGTCGCCGATCACGACCGTGTTTTGATGTCCGACCTTCCGCTCGGCCGCAACGATCTGCTCGCGCAGGTCACGGATAGCGTTGCCCTGGTCGTACGACCCCGCATGCAGCTTGCTCGGGAGGTGCACGGCGACCAGCAGCAAGGGGCGGCCAAGCGGGGGACGGATGTGTTTGATCGAGACCCGCCCGTCGTCGGAAATCGGCTGGACCCGGTCCAGCGGGTAGCGGGTGAACAGCCGCACGCGCGTGCGGACGGTCACGGATTCCGTGAACGGCGAAGCCGCATCCTGGTTGATCCCGGTCAGCAGCGCCCCGCTATTGATGCCGAGTTCGGCGAGGATCAGCACCTCTACCTCGTGGCGCCGACACAGGCTGCCGATCGCATCGGTGACCTGACCACGACCGGTATTCCAGAACATCAGGACCGGCATCGGCGACAGACGCGCTGCTCGACCGCATCGACGCGGCATACCGGTGGCTCGCGGACCATCCGCGACTGGGGCCGGCCCGATCGTGCCACCGGCCTCCTGTAACCCCCGCTCATCGCGGAAACCGCCGCTCCAGGAACGCCAGCGTATCGTCCACGCAGCGTTCCGGCACGATATCGCAGATATTGTGCGGCAGGCCGGGATAGGAAACCAGGTGGCAATCGGGGATGCGCGCTGCCATCTCCTGATACGCCGCGCCGCTACCGACGGTCTCCGCCCCCGGCACCACCAGCAGGGTCGGGCAGGCGATTCCCGGCAGTTCGTCCATCCACCACAGCGAACTCATCAGCCCCACGAACCGCCCAATGAACGCCGTGTCGCGCTGCCCTGCCTCGTCGAGGAACCATTGCACATGCCGGGGATCGTGCCCGGGCGGGAAGCGATCGGCGATGGTGGCGGCCAGGAACCCGCGCAGCCCCTCCTTCGCCACGCGCGGCAGCCAGTTCCGCGCCTGGCTCTCCCGCAACCCGGGCGTGGAGCCGAACAGCACCAGCGAGCGCACCCGTTCGGGCGAGGCCAGCGCGAGCCGCTGGCCGATGTAGCCGCCGGCCGAATTGCCGAGCACATGCGCCGCGGCGCAGCCCAGATGATCGAGCAGCTCGCGCGCGTCAGCCACCAGCCGTTCCATCGCGAGCGGCGGATCGGCCGGTGGAACGTCCGATTGTCCGTGCCCGCGCAGGTCCAACCGGACCACGCGAAAGTGCCGCGACAGCGGGGGAACCATCGCGAACCAGCGATCCGCGCTGCCCATCGCCGCGTGCAGCAGCAGCAGCGTGGCCGGCCTGGTCCAGGGATCGGTGAAATCGGTGACGTCGTAGGCCAGCGTGCATCCGTCGCTGGCCTGGAATCGCTGGCGCATGGAATCGTCCCTCCCCGCGCCGGCGATGCTGGCGCGGGGAGGCCGACGATGCAAGAAGCGGGTGGCGCGCGTCCGGCCAGCCCGCCCCTCAATCAGAAGCGCCAGATCAGGCGCGCTTCAGGTTCACCGCCGAGAACTTGCCCTGCTGGCCCTTCTCGAGGTCGAAGCTGACCTTCTGACCTTCGTTCAGGCTGCCCATGCCCGACCGCTCGACGGCCGAGATATGCACGAACACGTCCTTCGAGCCATCATCCGGCTGGATGAAGCCATAGCCCTTCTGGCCGTTGAACCATTTGACAGTACCGATAGCCATCGCGACGTCTCTCCGAGACTTGGCGACCCGCACCGTGCGGGCCGAACAACTTTTCTAACCAGGGACCAGAGGCACCGGCTTGCGCCGACTGAGGCACGACAGCCCGACCGAAAAGCGCCAATCGGCCATAGATAGGACATCGCCGCGCGTCTGACCAGAGCGGCGAACAGGCCTCAATGCGCTTCGGCCCAGTTGCTGCCCTGGCCGGTTTCCACCACCAGCGGCACCGACAGCGCCGCCGCGCCCTCCATCACCCGCCGGGCCAGCGCGGCGAGCGCGGGCGCTTCCGCCGCCGGCGCCTCGAACAGCAGTTCGTCGTGCACCTGGAGCAGCATCCGGGCGGACAGCCCCGCCTCGCTCAGTGCGCGTGGCAGGCGGATCATGGCGCGCTTGATGATATCGGCCGCGCCGCCTTGCAGCGGGGCGTTGATCGCCTGGCGCTCGGCATAAGCGCGTCGGGCGCCGTTCTTCTCGGCGATGCCGGGCACCCAGCAGCGCCGGCCGAACGGGGTGGTCACGTAGCCGTGCAGGCGCGCCTCGGCCTTGGTGCGCTCCATGTAGGTGGCGATTTCCGGGTAGCGGGCGAAATAGGCCTCGATCAGCGCGCGCGCCTCGCCCGGGCCGATCCCCAGTTGGCGCGCCAGGCCGAAGCCGCTGATGCCGTAGATGATGCCGAAATTGATCGCCTTCGCCCGCCGCCGCGTCATCGGGTCCATCCCCGCCATCGGCACGCCGAACACCTCGGAGGCGGTGCGCGCGTGGATATCCTCCCCGCGGGCGAAACTCTCGCGCAGCGCCGGAATGTCGGCGACATGGGCGAGCAGGCGCAGCTCGATCTGCGAATAATCCGCGCTGACCAGCACGTTGCCCGGCTCGGCGACGAAGGCGCGGCGGATGCGCCCGCCTTCTTCCGTACGCACCGGGATGTTCTGCAGATTGGGATCGGTGGACGACAGCCGCCCGGTGCTGGCGATCGCCTGCGCGAAGGACGTGTGCACCCGCCCGGTCTCGGGGTGGATCTGCGCCACCAGCGCGTCCGCATAGGTCGATTTCAACTTCTGCAACTGCCGCCAGTCGAGCACCTTGGCGGCCAGCGCGATGCCCTGGTCGGCCAGCGTCTGCAACACCGAGGCATCGGTGCCCCAGGCGCCGGTCTTCATCCGCTTGCCGCCGGGCAGTTTCATTTCGTCGAACAGCACCTCGCCGAGCTGCTTGGCGCTGCCGAGGTTGAATTCCCGCCCGGCGAAGCGGTGCGCTTCCCGCTCCATCGCGTCCATGCGGGTGGCGAATTCGGCCGAGATGCGGCGCAGTTCGTCGGCATCCACCCGAACGCCGGCCTGCTCCATCGCCAGCAGCACTGCCACCAGCGGGCGCTCGAGCTGTTCATAGAGCGCCAGGGCATGCGCCGCGCGCAGGCGGGGGCGCAGGATCTCCCACAGGCGCAGCGTCATGTCCGCGTCCTCGGCGGCATAGGCGGTGGCCCGCTCGATCGGCACCTGCTGGAACGGGATGCGGGCGCGCCCGGTGCCCGTGACGTCGTCGTAGCTGATCGGCGTGTGGTCGAGGTGCAGCCGCGCCAGCTCATCCAGCCCGTGGCCGTGCATCCCGGCTTCCTGGGCGTAGGAAATCAGCATGGTGTCGTCGAGCGGCGCGGCCGGTGGGAAGCCGGCGCGATCCATCACCATGCGGTCGAACTTGGCGTTCTGGTAGATCTTCAGCACGCAGGGATCGGCCAGCAGCGGGCCGAGCAGCGCGATCGCCGCCGCCGGCGTCAGTTGTTCCGCCGCCCCCTCGTGGCGCAGCGGCACGTAGCAGGCGCGGCCAGGCGCGATCGCGAGCGAGACGCCGACGATCGCGGCGCGCATCGCATCCAGCCCGTCCGTCTCGGTGTCCAGTGCAAACCGCCCGGCGGCGGTGGCCTCCGCCACCCAGCTTGCCAGCGCTTCGGCAGTGGTGACGGTCTCAAAGGGGCCGTAACCGGCCCGCGGCGCGGCGTGGTGGCCGGCGGGGACGGACAGGCCGAGACTGCCCTGCGCCGGACCGTCCGCGGGCGCGGCGGCGGACGGAGCGCCGGCGACCGGGGGCGCATCCGGCGGCGCGGGCGCTTCGCCGTTCCCTTTCGGTGCGTCCTCGGCCGGTGCGCCGTCCAGGCCAAGCCGGGCGACGATGCTGCGAAAGCCCTGCGTCACCAGCCAGGCTTTCAGCTTGCCGGGCACGATCGGCCGGGGGGCGAGCGCGTCGATCGGCAGCGGCAGCGGCGCGTCGGCGCGCAGCCGGACCAGTTCGCGCGACAGCCGGGCGGCGTCGGCGTGTTCAATCAGGCTGTCGCGCCGCTTGCCCGGCTTCATCGCCGGCGCCGCCGCCAGCACCCCGTCCAGATCGCCGTATTCGGCCAAAAGCTCGGCGGCGCGCTTGGGGCCGATGCCCGGCACGCCGGGCACATTGTCGGTCGGATCGCCGATCAGCGCCTGCACGTCGATCATCTTTTCCGGCGTCACGCCGTATTTCGCCATCACCTCGGCCGGCCCGATCGGCTGCTGCTTGATCGGGTCGAGCATCCCCACGCCCGGACGGATCAGCTGCATCAGGTCCTTGTCGGAGGAGACGATGGTCGCCCGCCCCCCTGCCCGCTCGGCCGCCGCGGCGTAGGCGGCGATCAGGTCGTCGGCTTCCCAGTCCGCCAGTTCGATCGCGGGCACGCCGAAGGCAGCGGTCGCCTCGCGCACCAGGGCGAACTGCGGCACCAGATCTTCGGGCGCCGGCGGGCGATGCGCCTTGTATTGGTCGTACAGGCGGTTGCGGAACGTGGTCCGCCCGGCGTCGAAGATCACCGCCAGATGCGTGCCGGCGTGCTCGCGCAGCAGCCGGGCCAGCATGTTGGTGAAGCCGAACACGGCGTTGACCGGCACCCCGTCCGGGCGGGTCATCGGCGGCAGGGCGTGGAAGGCGCGGAAGATGAAGCCGGAGCCGTCGATCAGCACCAGATGCGGCGCCCCGCCGGCGGCGGGCGCCCGCGCGTCCGAGGCTTCAGTGTCCGCTGGCGTGGCCGGCCCCTTCGTTCAGGACGAACAGGCGGGAGCAATAGGGGCAGACCACCTCCCGGTCCTCGATGCGCAGGAACACGCGCGGATGGCCGAGCGCGCCCCCGCCGCCGTCGCAGGCAACCACGCGGTCATCGACATGAACGACCTCGGGCGGGGTCGGGGAGGCGGCGCCGTCCGGCATGGGGGGCTGGTTCCTGTTGGCGAGAGCGATCCGCCGATGATAGCGATTAGTCCCGTGTGTTCAACTGCCCCCCTCCCCCGTCTCCTGCATTGTCCCCTGGTGCGCGCCCGTCTGCGTTGGTTGCGCCCGATCGCGGCGCTGCTGGCGTTGCCGCTGTGCCTGGCCGCCTGCGCCACCCATCTCGTTCCGGCCGGCCCGCCGATCGGCCCGTCGGCGGAGACCTCGCACGCGTTCGTCATGCCGGACGGGACCCGTCTCGCCACCCGCGTCTGGCGCCCGGCCGGCCCGCCGCGGGCGATCGTGCTGGCGCTGCACGGCATGGACGACAGCCGCGACGCCTGGGAGGTACCAGCGAAGGACTTCACCCGCGCCGGCGTGGAGATCGTCGGTCCCGACCAGCGCGGCTTCGGCGCCACGCGGGTGCGCGGCTACTGGCCGGGCACCCGCACGCTGGTAAGCGACGCCCGCCACATGGCGCTGCTGCTGGCGCGCCGGCATCCGCATACGCCGCTGTTCCTGATGGGCGAGAGCATGGGGGCGGCGGTGCTGATGTGCGTGGCCGCCGCGCCCGATCCGCCGCCCGTGGCGGGGTATATCCTGGTATCTCCGGCAGTCTGGGGGCGGGGGCAGATGACCGTGTTCGAGCGCGCGGGGCTGTGGCTGATGGACCGCACCGTGCCGGGCCTGACCGTCACCGGGGCCGGGCTGCGGGTGAAGGCCTCGGACAACCGGGCGGCGCTGCTGGCGCTGTCGCGCGATCCGCTGACCCTGCACGCGACCCGCTGGGACGCGATCGACGGCCTGGTGCGGCTGATGACCCAGGCGCAGCGCGCTGCCGCCGATCTGCCCGACGACACGCTGCTGCTCTACGGCGGCCAGGACCAGTTGGTGCCGAAGCGCGCGATTCGCGCCACCTGGCGGCGCCTGCCGCCGCGCCGGCCGGGGGAGGCCGGGCCGCGGATCGCCTATTACCCCGGCGCTTATCACCTGATGCTGCGGGACCTCGGACGGGCGGTGCCGATCGGAGATATCCTGGCCTGGATGTTCCATCCGCACGCGCCGCTGCCGTCCGGGGCGGGGCGGGCGGCGCGGGCATGGCTGGCGCACCGGTAAGCGGTCGTTGGAGTCGCCGCCCCAAGGGGGGAAGGTTCGGCGCCACAGAAGAGTTTTCGTGGCCGCATCCAGTGTAAAATAGGGGCGAATGTCTCAGTTTGAAAGCTCACGCCGGGCCGCATGCCGATTCAGCCACGCAATACCAAGATACTGACGTTGTGTGCCGGAACAGGCATGTGGCTCGGTGCCCACATACTTTCCAAACTGTGGCTCGATCAAATGGAGTTGTTGACACCCCGATGACAGTCGGTATTCTCAAGTTTGGGGAATCCATATGGTGTCGGTACGATCCGCGCCATGGTCCGCAATCCGTCGGCAAGCGGAGCGATAGGGTGAAAAAGGATCTGACGACAACCGGACTGGCGGGCTTGGCGGTGCTGCTGTTGGGCATCGTCGTTGCGTTGCAACTGACGGTTCACGACCCGCGCCATGTGCTGCTGACCGTAGTAGGAAGCTGGGGTTTGTTGTCGCTTCCGGTCGCCCTGCTGTTCGGGCATTTCTCGAAGACTGGCGAGGACCGCAACAGCCGCGACGACTAGCCCGGGTATCTCACAGTCTGCGCGGGCGCTGGCTCGGCCTTTGCCGCGTCAGCGGCCTTGCCCTCCTTGCCAATACGCCCTGTATCGGGCGCGTCGCGCAAAGCCCCCGACACGACAAATCTCTTCGTAATCGCTCGGCGATCCTGGGAGATATCCGGGCTGGCCGTTCCGCGCGGCAACAACCCCGTCCGTATCGAACGCCTGCCGCGCCGAGCCGTCCGCAGTCCCGGCCGGGGCTGCAGGCGGCAGGACTACCGGATCAGCGAGTCGGGCGCGGCGGGGTCTGCCCGTAGTCGTAGAATCCCCGGCCGGTCTTGCGACCCAGCCAGCCGGCTTCCACGTATTTCACCAGCAGCGGACAAGGACGGTATTTGCTGTCCGAAAGCCCCTCGTACAGCACCTGCATGATCGACAGGCAGGTATCCAGCCCGATGAAATCGGCCAGCTCCAGCGGACCCATCGGGTGGTTGGCGCCGAGTCGCATGGAAGTATCGATCGCCTCGACCGATCCCACGCCCTCATACAAGGCATAAACCGCCTCGTTGATCATCGGCACCAGGATGCGGTTGACGATGAAGGCGGGAAAGTCCTCGGCCACCGCGGTGGTCTTGCCCAGCTTGTGGGCCAGCGCATCGACCGCCAGGAAGGTCGGCTCGTCGGTGGCGATGCCGCGGATGATCTCCACCAGCTTCATCACCGGCACCGGGTTCATGAAGTGCATGCCGACGAATTTCTCGGGCCGGTCGGTCGCGGCGCCGAGTCGGGTGATCGAGATGGACGAGGTGTTGGAGGCCAGCATGCAGCTGGGCGACAGATGCGGGATCAGCGTCTTGAACACCGCCCGCTTGATTTCTTCCTTTTCGGTCGCCGCCTCGATCACGAAATCGGCCTCGCCGAAGGCGGCGTAGTCGGTCGTGGTGACGATGCGGGCCAGCGCCGCGTCCTTGTCCTCGGCGGAGATCAGCTTGCGGTTGACCTGGCGCTCCATGTTCCGGGCCATGACGGCCATCGCCTTGTCCAGCGCTTCGGGCTTCACGTCGAGCATGGTGACGCCGACGCCCGCCAGCGCGCAGACATGGGCGATGCCGTTGCCCATCTGTCCGGCGCCGACGATGCCGACATGCGCGATCTCCGGCGTTGCGGCCAGCAGCGGGGCGGGAACCGGCGTAGGGGTGACTTCGACGTTCATTCAGGAGCGCTCCAGTTCGGCCGCCAGCTCGGGCAGCGCGGTGAACAGATCGGCGACCAGGCCGTAATCGGCGACCTGGAAGATCGGCGCTTCCTCGTCCTTGTTGATCGCCACGATCACCTTGCTGTCCTTCATCCCCGCCAGATGCTGGATCGCACCGGAGATGCCGACGGCAATGTAGAGATCGGGGGCGACGATCTTGCCGGTCTGTCCCACCTGGTAGTCGTTGGGGACGAATCCGGAATCCACCGCGGCGCGCGAGGCGCCGACGGCCGCGCCGAGCGCATCGGCGATCGGGTCGAGCAGCTTGAAGTTATCGCCCGACTGCATGCCGCGCCCGCCGGAGATCACGATCCGCGCCGCGGTCAGTTCCGGCCGCTCGCTCTTGGTCAGTTCGGCGGAGACGAAGCGGGAGGCGTCGGTGGGCGCGACGGCAGGCGCGGCCTCGATCGGCGCGGACCCACCCTCGGGTGCCACCGGATCGAAGCTCGCCGCGCGCACGGTGATGACCTTCTTCGCATCGGAGGATTTCACGGTGGCGAGCGCGTTGCCGGCATAGATCGGGCGGACGAAGGTGTCGGCATCGACCACGCCGGCGATGTCGCTGATCGGCTGCGAATCGAGCAGCGCCGCCACGCGCGGCATCACGTTCTTGCCCACCGCGGTGGTCGCGGCGAACAGATGCGCATAGCCCGGCGCCAGCGCCAGCAGCAGGTCGGCCAGCGGCTCGGCCAGCAGATGGGCGAACCCCGGCTGATCGGCGACGATCACCTTGGACAGGCCGGGCAGCTTCGCCGCGGCCGCGGCGGCGGCGGCGATGTCGCTGCCTGCCACCAGCCCATGCACCTCACCGAGCTTCGTGGCGGCGGCGAGCGCGCTGCGCGACGGCTGCTTGATGCCGGCGGCGTCGTGTTCGAGCAGAACGAGTGCGGTCATGGCTCAGATCACCTTCGCTTCGGTGCGCAGCTTGGAAACCAGCTCGGCGACCGAGCCCACCTTCACCCCGGCCTTGCGCTTGGGCGGTTCGGACACGCCGAGCACGGTCAGCCGCGGCGCCGGATCGACGCCGAGATCGGCCGGCTTCATCGTGACGATCGGCTTTTTGCGCGCCTTCATGATATTGGGCAGCGAGGCGTAGCGCGGCTCGTTCAGCCGCAGGTCGGTAGTGACGATCGCCGGCAGGGCGAGATCCACCGTCTCCAGCCCGCCGTCGACCTCGCGGGTCACGGCGATGCGCCCGCCGTCGATCGTAAGCTTGCTGGCGAACGTGCCCTGCGGCCAGCCGAGCAGCGCGGCCAGCATCTGGCCGGTGGCGCTCATGTCATCGTCGATCGCCTGCTTGCCCAGGATGACCAGCTTCGGGTCCTCCTGGCGCACGATCGCGGCGAGCACCTTCGCCACCGCGAGCGGCTGCAGATCGGCCTCCGATTCCACCAGGATGCCGCGGTCGGCGCCCATCGCGAGCGCGGTGCGGATCGTCTCGGCGCATTGCGCCACGCCGAGGGAGACGGCGATGATCTCCGTCGCGACCCCCTTCTCTTTGAGGCGCACGGCTTCTTCCACCGCGATCTCGTCGAACGGGTTCATCGACATCTTGACCCCGGCGGTTTCCACGCCGGAGCCGTCCGTTTTGACCCGTACTTTAACGTTGTAGTCCACTACCCGCTTGACCGGGACCAGTATTTTCATTGGGAGAACCGCACCGTGTGAGGAGCCGGGGCGCGAGCCCGAGCCGCCGGAGCGGGAGGGTTGTTCGCACCTGCAAAAGAAACGCCGGACGTTAAGCAGCCGTTCACGGCGCTGTCAAACCCACCTACCGCAGGGTAGCCCCGCGATCCGAGGCCTGGTCCCGGCCCGCTCCCGTGACGCTGGCCAGCCTCCCCGCGCGCGATCATGATCGGCCCAGGGATCGGCCCAGCGATCGGCCCAGCGATCGGCCCTGGGATCGGTGCCGGTCGCTGCGGCGATCCGACGGGGACTCGCGCATGACCCAGTTCCACGCCGTCGCGCCCTGGCTGCTGCTGCTCGGGCTCGGCTTCTTCTTCGGCCTCGCCTTCGAGGATTTCCATGCGCGCGCCAGGCAGAAGCGTCCGGGCGGCATCCGCAGCTTCCCGCTGCTCAGCCTGACCGGCGGTCTGCTCTACAGCCTGGAGCCTGCTCCGCCCTGGCTGGTCGGCCTCGGGCTGCTCGTGGTCGCCGGCTGGCTCGGCGGGTACTACTGGCAGCACATGGGGGAGATCGACTCCGAGGGCTTCCCCCGCGTCGGGCTGATGGCGCCGCTCTGCAACGTGCTGGCGTTCCTGCTCGGGCCGGTGGCGCTGGCGGACCCGGCCTGGGTCGCGATCGGCACCACCGTCGCCGCCGTGCTGCTGCTGACCGCGCGCGCCGAACTGCACGATCTCGCGCGGCGGATCGAATTACACGAGATCGTCAACGCCGGACGGTTCCTGCTGCTGACGGGACTCGTGCTGCCGCTGCTGCCGGATACGCCGGTGACGTCGCTCACCCCGATCACGCCCTATCAGGTCTGGCTGGCGATGGTCGCGGTCTCCACCGTTTCCTACGCCAGCTACCTGCTGCGGCGCTATGTCGTGCCGCAAGGGGCGGGGCTGGTGGTGGCGCTGCTCGGCGGTCTCTATTCCTCGACCGTCACTACCGTGGTGCTGGCCCGCCGCGCGCGGACCGACCCGGCCACGGTGGCCGACGCGCAGAGCGGCATCGTGCTGGCCAACGCGGTCATGTATCTGCGCCTGCTGCTGGTGATCCTGGTGTTCGACCCCCCGCTCGCGGGCGCGCTGGCGCCGCCGATGCTGGCGCTCGGGGCACTCGGCCTGGCGCTGGCCGGGGGGTGGATCTGGTACCGGCGCGCCGGCTACCGGCGCACGGGCGCGCCGGCGGCGGCGCCGCTGCCGGAGGCGGCCAATCCGCTCGGCCTCGGCACCGCCGCCACCTTCGCGGCCCTGTTCATCGCCGTCTCGATCATCGCCGCCTGGGTGCTGAGCCGGTTCGGCGCCGGCGGCATCTACACCCTGGCCGGGGTGATCGGCGTCACCGACATCAATCCTTTCGTGCTGAGCCTGGCCCAGCACGGCATCGGCGCCGTGTCCGAGCCGGTGCGGGTGGGCGCGGTGCTGGTGGCGACCGCGTCCAACAACCTGTTCCAGGCGGCCTATGCGCTGGGCTACTCGGGCGGGCGCGTCGGGGTGGCGCCGGTGGTGGGATTGGCGCTGCTGGCGGCGGGCGGGATCGCCGCGGCGGTACTGCTCGGGTAGGCGCGCCCGGCCGTGGCCCCATCGACCCCACGGCCGCAGCGGAGACGGGGGCAGCGGTCAGGCGGGTTGGCGGGGCAGGCGCCGGTCCAGCCATTGTCGCAGCGCCAGCAGCGCCGGGGTGCCGACGGCGATCTGCCGCGCCGCGGCCAGCGCCTCGGGACCCGCCAGCGGGCGCAGACCGGCCCGCGCCGCCGCCGCCGCCACGCCGGGTTGGCGCACCGCATGCGCGCCGGCCTGGCGCCACAGCGCCACCATCGCGGCGGACGTGAGTTGCGGCAGTTGCATCCCGAACGCCATCTGCGCCGCCGCCGCGGTGGCGCGCCACGCCTCGTAAAGCGGCCCGGACGGCGCCCGTCCGTGCACTTCGGCGAACAGTTCGGCGACCTGCGGCAGGTCGGGAAACGCGGGATCGCGGAGCGGCCGGCCGGTTGCATCGACGGTGCCGAGCGTCGCCACCGGGCGCAGGCCGAGCCGGACCAGCGCCGCGGTCCGCGCCGCCACATGCTCCCCGACCAGCAGCGCCGCGTCCAGCGTGCCGGCGGCCAGCGCCGCGCGCACCGCCGCCGGGCTCATCGCCGGCATTGGGCGCGGCCAGGCGCCGAGCAGATCGAGCGCCAGCAGCCCGGCCACATCCGCCCCGGCCCGCCCGCTGACGGCCATGCGCAGCTTGCGCCCGGCGCGCAGCTCCTCGGGACCGAACCGGCCGATCAGCACGCCCGGGGAGGCGGCGGTCAGCACGGTGACCCAAGCGCCGAGATCGAACCGCGCGCGCGTGTCGCCGGCGAGCCAGGCGAGTGCCGCGTTGCCCGGCGCGAACAGCAGGGTCTGTCCGTCCGGCCCCGCGCGGGCGCCGAACTGGTTCGCCGCGGTCACGCCGTCCAACCCGCCGATGCAGGTCAGGCCGACCGCGGTCCCCGGCGGCAGCGCCTGGCCCAGCGCTGGAGCCAGCCGCGCCGCCCATTGATGCAGCCGGCCCTGGCGTGGCCCGCCGATCAGCATCGCGGCGGCGCCATGCGGGAACGGAACCGCCGGCACGACATGCGTCGCCCCGCCCGGCAGGGCGCCGGACGGCAGATGCGCCGCCATGGATGCGGGAGCGAGGGACGTCAGTACCCCTCCCTGGCCGAGCAACGGCAGAGCGCTCATCAGGCCGAGGAAGCGGCGCCGGCCGGCCGCGGCCGGCCAGCCGGCACGGGGTCCGGGGGGCGGGGCGGTCATCGGCGCGCGCATCCTCTCCATCGGGGAGTGCGCGGTCGAAGCATTCCGTCCCCCTTAGCCCGAAGCGCCGGCTTGTCCAAGCACCCCCTACCCGGCCCGCGCCGCCCGGTATTCGCGCCGCACGATGTCCAGCAGTTCCACCGCCGAGGTGTCGGCGGCGCGGCTTTCGTAGGTCACCTCGCCGTGCTGCATCAGCATCACGCGGTCGCAGATCTCCAGCGTCTGCGCGTAGTTGTGCGCGATCATCACGATCGCGATGTCGCCGCGCGCGCGCAGCCGCTCGATCAGCCCGATGATCAGCCCCGCCTCGCGCGCGCCCATCGCCGCCAGCGGCTCGTCGAGCAGCAGGATCCGCGCGTTGGAGGCGACCGCGCGCGCCACCGCGATCGCCTGGCGCTGCCCGCCCGACAGCGCGCCGACCTCGACATCGACGGACGGAATATGCACGCCGATATCGGCCAGCGCTTCCTGCGCGCGGCGGCGCATCGCCCGGTGATCGAGCAGGCGGAACGGCCAGGGGCGCATCATTTCG
>JAJZVS010000061.1 GCA_021845555.1 Pseudomonadota bacterium | reverse complement strand
CCGTGGTGATGACCGAGTCCGAAACCGGCAGCATCCTGATCACCGAGGTTCCAGCGCCATGAGCGAACATGTGAATATCTGCGAAGTCGGCCCGCGCGACGGCTTGCAGATCGCCAAGACCCGCATGAGCACCGATGCCAAGGTGGCCTGGATCGCCGCCATGGCCGCGGCGGGGGTGCGGGAGATCGAAGTCGGCAGCTTCGTCCCGCCGCGCGTGATCCCGCAGATGGCGGACACGGAAGAAGTGGTGCGCCGGTCGCTGGAAATCCCCGGCCTGACGGTGATCGCGCTGGCGCCCAACCTGCGCGGCGCGCAGAACGCCTACAACACCGGCGCGCACAAGATCAGCGTGCCGGTATCCGTCAGCGAGGGCCACAGCCGCGCCAACCTCAACCGCACCCCGGCCGAGAGCGTCGCCGAGATGGCCCGGCTGATGGAGTGGGTGAAGGCCCAGCCGCGCCGGATGGAGGTGATCGCCGGCGCCTCCACCGCCTTCGGCTGCTCGATCGACGGCGTGGTGCCGACCGCCCAGGTGGTCGAGGTCACCACCGGGCTGGCGAAGGCCGGGGTGGACAAGATCATGCTGGCCGACACGGTGGGCTACGGCCACCCGGCGCAGATCAAGGAAGTCGTGCGCGCCGTGCGCGACGCGATCGGCCCGGTGCTGTACGGGCTGCATCTGCACGACACCATGGGGCTGGGCCTGGCGAATGCATTGGCGGGGCTGGAGGAAGGCATCCGGGCGTTCGATTCCTGCCTCGGCGGGTTGGGCGGCTGCCCCTATGCGCCCGGCGCGTCGGGTAACGTCGTGACCGAGGATCTGGTGTTCATGCTGGAGAGCATGGGGTTCGCCACCGGGATCGATCTGCCGAAGCTGCTGGAAGCCCGCGCCCTGCTGCACGAAGGCCTGCCGGCGGAACCGCTGGCCGGGCAGACGGCGAAAGCGGGGATTCCGAAGACGTTCCGTCGCGCGGCGTGAGTGTGGCGCGCCGCCCCTCCCGAAGGTTTCAGTCTGCGGTCGGCCGAGCATAGGCCTATCTGTCATTGACGGACTCTCTGCCGTAACCCATATGCGCCAATGGATTTTGAGTGGGATCCGGTCAAGAGCGAGCGCAACCGGGTGCAACGCGACCTCCCGTTCGATCTGGCGATCGAGATGTTCGATGGCCCGATTATCGAACGGACCGACCGCCGCCAGGACTATGGCGAGGTCCGCATGCAGGCAGTCGGAGCCGTCGGCGGCCTGATCCTGCTGTGTGTCTATACCGATCGTGACGCAGCGCGCCGGATCGTCAGCCTGCGTCGCGCCAACCGGAGAGAGCGACATGCCTATCGTGCGACGTTCCCGGACTGACATCGACCGCACGAAGCTGCTGGCCGACTTGGCAGCCAGCCGTCCGCGCACGGAATCAGAAATCGACGCCGAAGCGGCCGAGGACGGCAACGCCTGGACCGCGGCCGACGTGGCGCACGCCGTGCCGGTTTATCCCCCGCCCACCCAGGCGCAGGTACGCGCGCTGCGCGCCCGGCTCGGGCTGAGCCAAACGCGGTTCGCCCAAAGATTCGGGTTCAGCGTCGATGCCGTGCAGCAGTATGAGCAGGGGCGCCGCATCCCCTCCGGCCCGGCCGCCACGCTGCTGCGGGTGATCGCGGCGGATCCGGAGGCGGTGATCCGTGCCCTCCATCCGCACCGCACGGCCCCTCCGGAGCGAAGGACTGACGCCGAGTAGCGGATGGCTACCAGGACCACTGTCACAGACGCGCTCCGGTCGGCCAGACGGCACACTCGGGAGGCTCCCGTCCGGCGAGGCGACCTTCACGCGACCGGCACGTCCGCCGCGCAGCGTGAACCGCCCCCTCAGCCCGCCGCCTCGCGGACCCTTCGCGTCGCCGCGGCCCGGCCGTCCTTCGTCAGCTCCGGATCGTTCAAATAATCCGGCACCGAATAGGCCGTCAGGCGAGGAATGTCGGACAGCGTCACCCGCGCGCCGCGCGTTTCCACCCCCAGCTCGCGCAGCGTGGCAAAGGCGCGGGACAGGTTCTCCTGCCGGCAGCCGAGGCGGGCCGCCAGCAGTCCCTTCTCGAACGGCAGGCGCAGCTCGGCGGTCGGTGCGGCAGGGTCGTCCACCAGGGTAAGCAGATAGGCGCCCAGGCGCTGGGTGGTGGTGCGCAGCTTCAGATCGCGCACCTGGCGCACCAGACCGCGCACCTCACGCGACATCGCGTGCAGGAGGGGCGCTGCCAGCTCCGGCTCCCGTTCTGTCAACGTCCGCAGCGGGCCGGCCTGGATGGCGAGCAGCCGGGAGCGGGTGACGGCATGGGCGCTCTGCAGATAGGGCAGCGCCCCGATGACGGAGGCGAGCACCAGGTCGCTCATCGGCCGGATCACGTCCACGACCGCGGTGCTGCCGTCGGAGACGCTGCTGGACAACGCGATCAGCCCGTCGAGCAGGAAGAACAGCACGAGCGGCAGGCTGCCCTGGCGGAAGAGTTCCTCCCCCCGATCGGCCGCAACCACCTCGCTCGCCGAGTCGAGCTCGGCCAGCGCGCCGGGACGCAGCTGGCCGAAAACCGGTATACTCCGAAGAAGTGGGATCCCTGGTCGCATCGCCCGCCCTCAGTCCGCTGCCTGTCAAGGTGGTGTTCTGCGCCCCAGAGCCCGTCCCGTTCAAACCCTGGATTGCTTTTTGCCCAATTTTTAATGTGCTGCGCCGGAAACCAGAAAGGAACCCGATGAAGGCGATCGTCTGCGAAGCGTTCGGCGGCCCCGAAGTGCTGGCCCTGCGCGATGTCCCCGACCCGCCGCCGCCGGGGTCGGAGGAAATCCAACTCCGCCTTGCCGCGCGCGGGGTGCAATACGTCGATGTCCTGATGCTGGCGGGGAAATACCAGTTCCGCCCGGAACCGCCCTTCATCCCCGGCAGCGAGGCCTCCGGCACCGTGGTCGCGGTCGGCGCCAACGTGCGTCGCTTCCGCCCCGGGGACCAGGTGATGAGCCGGCACGCGCTCGGTGCCTTCGCCGAACTGGCCAACGCCGCCGCCGCCGCCTGCGAGCCGGTGCCGGCCGGCCTCAGCCTGGCCGAGGCCGGGGTGTTCCGCGCCGCCTACACCACCGCCTATCACGCGCTGCTGCAACGCGGCCGGCTCCAGGCGGGCGAAACGGTGCTGGTCCATGGCGCCGCCGGCGGCATCGGCATCGCCGCGATCCAGGTGGCCAAGACGTTCGGCGCCACGGTGATCGCCACCGCCAGCACCGAGGCCAAGCGCGCGGCCTGCCTGGAGGAAGGGGCCGATCACGCAATTCCCTATCACGGCGGGTTCATCGATGCGGTGAAGAGCCTCACCGGCGGGCGCGGGGTGGATATCGTCTATGACCCGATCGGCGGCGCGGTGACCGAGGAATCGCTGCGCTGCCTGGCGTGGGCCGGGCGGCTGCTGATCCTGGGGTTCCTGGGTGGCGGCCCGGCGCAGATCCGCAGCAACTACCTGCTGATCAAGGGGATCGACGCGATCGGCGTGCGCATCGGCGGCTTGCAGGACGCCGATCCGGCGCTCGCCGCGGCCAATATGCGCGCGCTGGCCGAGCTGGCGGCGGCCGGCAAGCTGCGCCCGCGCATCTCCCACCGCTTTCCGCTCGCCGAGGCCGGCGCGGCGATCCAGGCGGTGATCGACCGGGCGGTGATCGGCAAGGCGGTGCTGGAGAGCTGATGCCAACCGGCTGGAACACCCCGGCGCTTCGGGTGTTTCAGGCGGCAGGGCCCGCCCTGCGTTTCCCGCCCCGGGACCCCGCAAGGGTCCCGGGGCCGGCCGCGCAGGGCGGGAAGCTCAGCGCGCCATCGCCTTCTTCAGGTTCTCGTCGAGCTTCGCCAGGAACGCCTGGGTGTTGAGCCAGGGCTGCTCCGGCGAGATCAGGATCGCGAGGTCCTTGGTCATCGCCCCGGATTCCACCGTTTCCACGCAGACGCGCTCCAGCGTCTCCGCGAACGCGGTGACGTCCGGCGTGCCGTCGAACCGGCCGCGATAGGCGAGGCCGCGGGTCCAGGCGAAGATCGACGCGATCGGGTTGGTGGAGGTTTCCTTGCCCTGCTGGTGCTGCCGGTAGTGGCGGGTCACCGTGCCGTGCGCGGCCTCCGACTCGACCGTCTTGCCGTCCGGGCTGAGCAGCACCGAGGTCATCAGCCCGAGCGAGCCGAAGCCCTGGGCGATGGTGTCGGACTGCACGTCGCCGTCGTAGTTCTTGCAGGCCCAGACGTAGCCGCCGTTCCACTTGAGCGCGCAGGCCACCATGTCGTCGATCAGCCGGTGCTCGTAGGTCAGGCCCTTGGCGGTGAAGGCGGCCTTGAACTCGGCCTCGTAGATCACCTCGAAGATGTCCTTGAAGTAGCCGTCGTAGGCCTTCAGGATCGTGTTCTTGGTGGAGAAATAGAGCGGCCAGCCGCGCTGCAGCGCATAGTTGAAGGACGCGCGGGCGAATCCCTCGATGGAAACGCGGGTGTTGTGCATCGCCATCGCCGCGCCGCCGCCCTCGCCGAAATCATGCACGTCCAGCGTCTGGATCGGGCCGCCGCCGGCCGGCTGGTAGCTCAGCGTGACCTTGCCGGGGCCGGGGATCTTCATCTCGGTGGCGCGGTAGATGTCGCCGTAGGCGTGCCGCCCGATCACGATCGGCTGGGTCCAGTGCGGCACCAGCCGGGGCACGTTGCGGCAGATGATCGGCTCGCGGAAGATCGTGCCGTCCAGAATGTTGCGGATCGTCCCATTCGGGCTGCGATACATGCGCTTCAGGCCGAATTCCTTCACCCGCGCCTCGTCCGGGGTGATGGTGGCGCATTTCACGCCGACGCCGTAGCGGGCGATCGCCTTGGCCGAGTCCACCGTCACCTGGTCGTCGGTCTGGTCGCGGTATTCGATACTGAGATCGAAGTATTTCAGATCGATATCCAGATAGGGCAGGATCAGCTTTTCCCTGATGAAGCCCCAGATGATCCGGGTCATTTCATCGCCGTCGAGCTCGACGACCGGGGTCTTTACCTTGATCTTTGCCATTCTATCCTCAGTTGCACACGGTTTGCCCACCACGCCTCGCGGCCTGGCCGATTGCGGGCGGACATTCGCACCGGCGCGGCCGAACGGCAAGCCGCCACCCGCCGCGGCCGGTCAAGAGGCAATCGGGACCGAAAGCGCCGGGCCAAGATTCGGAGTGCGGAAATGGCCGCCTAGGCCGCCGGGGACGTTGAACCCACAGCCTCCGATTGGGTATGAATGAGTCCGTCCCGCCCAGTCTGTCCGCTGTCAGAGGTTCCCGCGGCCTTGCAGAAGTCGTCCTCCTCTTCGATGGATCTTCGGGTCTCGTTCGGACGCCGGGCGGGCGCGGCGGTCGGCTGGACCATCGGCGTCGGTCTGGCCGCCTTGCTGATCGTGCTGATCTGGACCGCCACCGTCCGCTCGATCGAGATGGAGCGGGCTGCGGTCGAACGGCACGCGACCGCCGAAACCCGGGCCCATGCCGAGATTCTGGCCGGCGCGCTTGGCCAGGAGTTTCGCGGCGCCGATGCCGTGCTGCGCCGACTGGCGGCCAACTGGGCGGCCGATCCGGGGCGGTTCGATCTCGCAAGCTGGCGGCGCAATGCGGTGCTGCTGCCGCAGAATTCGCAGTTGTTCCTGGTCGATTCCGCCGGCGTCACGCTCCAAAGCAGCGTGCCAGGCGACATCGGGCAGGATTTCCGTGACCGCGATTATTTCCGCCACTTCCGCAATGCCTTCGCGGAAAACCAGTCGCCCTCCCGCCTGGCGCCCGCCCTCGCGGATGCACCGCTGTTCATTGGGCAAGCCCAGCGGGACACGCATCCGCAGCCCGGCTATCCGAACGGCTGGCATCTCAACGTCGCCCGCCCGCTGATCGGAGCGAACGGACGTTTCGCCGGCGTGGCCGACCTCTCCTTGCCGACCCACGCGCTGCTGGGAACGACCAGCCTGGGCGAGTTGGGACCGAAGGGGGTGGTCGCCCTGATCGGCACCGATGACGGGCGCGTGCGATCGTCGATCGGCGGTTCGTCCGCAGCGCCCCCCGGCACCCAGGTGGGCGCGCGCCTGCGCGCCGTGCTGCGCTCCGGCCCAGGGGGCAAGCAGGCTGGCGGCGGCATCGGCCGGCTCGTCGCGTCCGGGCCCTTGCTGCGCTTCGCCTATCAGCAGGTGCCGGGGCAGAATCTGGCCGTGGTCGTGGGTATGGACCGCGCCTGGATGCTGCGCGATTCGCAGCGCTGGGCAGCCGTGACCCGCTGGTTCGGTCTTGCCATCACGGCGCTGGTCCTGCTCGCCGCCGCCGTGGGCTTCGGCGAGTTCCGCGCCATGCAGCGACGCGCGCAGCGGCTCGGGCGCGAACGCGCGATGCTGGCAGCGGCCAACGCCAGTCTCGCCGCTGCCAAGGGGCGCGCGGACGCCAAGACCGCCCAGCTCGAAGGGCTGCTTGGCGGCATGGCGGACGGCGTGCTGCTGCTCGACGCCGATCTGCGCGTGCAAGCCTGGAACCACCAGCTCGCTGCCATCGCCGGCGTTCCGCCGGAAGTTCTGCGGGTGAACGAGCCGATCGAGACGCTGGTGCGCGCGCAGGCGGAGCGCGGTGAGTTCGGCGCGGTCGATCCCGCGACGGAGGCGGCCAGTCGGGTGGCCCTCCTGCGCTCCGGCCGGGCTTTCGGACGGATCGAGCGGACGCGTCCGAACGGCGTCACGATCGAACTGCGCCGCGAGCGCCTGCCCAGCGGCGGCAGCGTCACCCTGTTCACCGACATCACCGAGCGCAAACGCGCCGAGGACGCGCTGCACAAGGCGCGCGCCGCCGCCGAGGCCGCCGCCGCCGGCAAATCCCGCTTCATCGCCATGGTCAGCCACGAATTGCGCACCCCGCTGCATGCGCTGCTGAACGGTCTGGCGCTGCTGGAGCAGACCCTCCGGGAGCAGCCGGCCGAGGACGTGCGGGCCGCCATGCGCCAGTCCGGGGATGCGCTGCTGCGCCTGCTCGAGGACATCCTGGACGTCTCGCGCATGGAAGCCGGGCGGCTCAGCGTGGAGACGGTGGCCTTCGATCCGCGCGGGCCGCTCGAGCGGGCAGCGGCGATGCTGCGCCCGATCGCGGCGGCGCGCGATGTGCGGCTGCGGCTGGAGGTCGCATCGGACGTGCCGGCGCAAATGTCAGGCGATCCCGCGCGGATGCAGCAGGTGGTGGCAAACCTGCTGTCCAATGCCGCGAAATTCGCGCCGCCCGGAGACGTTCTGGTGCACGCCGCGCTTTCCGCCGGTCCGGCCGGTAAGATGCTGCGGATCGTCGTCCGCGACCAAGGGCCGGACCTTGCCCCGGCGCAGCGCGCGCTGCTTTTCCGCCCGTTCTCCCGCCTGCCGCACGCCACGGAGGGGGCGGCGGGGGACGCCCCGGCGGGGATTGGACTCGGGCTGTCGATCAGCCGCGACCTCGTCACGCTGATGGGCGGGGAAATCGGCTGCGCCGCGGCCCCGGAAGGCGGCAATCTGTTCTGGTTCACCCTGCCGCTGCGCCCGACGCTGCCGCCTGCGCGAGAAACCAGCGCCGCCCGGCTACGGGCAGCCGCCCGGCCACGCCCGCTGCCGCGGCAGCGGGTGCTGCTGGCCGAGGACGTGCCCGGCAGCCGGCTGGTCACCGCCGCCATCCTCCGCCGCGACGGCCATGCGGTGACTGCCGTGGCGGATGGCGCCGCGGCGGTGGTCGCGGCCGGATCCGCCCCGTTCGATGTCGTGCTGATGGATCTCGACCTCCCGGGCCTCGATGGGATGGAGGCAACGCGCCGGATTCGCGCCTTGCCCGGCAGCGCCGGCGCGGTGCCGGTGATCGGCCTGACCGGAGAGGCGGAGCCCGCGCGCTGGGCTGCCTGCCACGAAGCCGGCATGGACGAGGTGATCGTCAAGCCGGCCGGGCGCGCCGAACTGTTGGCCGCGATCGCCCGCCATGTCACGGTCCCGCACGCGGCTCGGACGTTGCGGGACGCCGCTGGCGATCCCACTGGCGATCCCACTGGCGATCCCGCTGGCCCGGGAACGGCGGGTGCGCCTGCCGCCCGCACGGGCACGGGGACCGCGCTGCCGCCCGGCCCGGCGGCCGGCGGAGCCGAGGACGCGACGCTGTCGCCCCGCCGTCTGGCGGAGCTGCGCGACACCCTGGCCCCCGCCACGCTGGCCAAAATCGCGGAGGAGTGCCTGAGCGAACTCGCCGAGATGACCGCCCGGCTGCGCCAGGCGCAGACGGCGCAGGATCATACGGCGGCGGGCAGCCTTGCCCACGCCATGGCCGGGCTGGCCGGCGGCTACGGCCTCGCGGCGATGGAGCGGCGGATGCGCGCGATGCTCGGTGCGTTCCGCGGCGGCAACCCCGCCGAGGCCGCCACCGCCCTCGAGGGGATCGAGGCCGAACTGGCCCGCTCGGCCGCCGGACTGCGCGCCGCCTTGCAGATCGAAACGGTCTGATCGGACCCAATCCCGCCCGGCTTCGCGTTCATGGCCGCCACGGCGGCTCGCTTGCCGCTGCCCCGTCCGGGGGGATATGACCGATCAGGGCGGGGACCGACTCCGGCCGGTCGCAAGGATCGCCTGATGGACGAAGATTTTCGCCGTGCTGCGCTCGACTACCACCGCCTGCCGCGCCCTGGAAAACTCAGCGTCGAACCCACCAAGCGCATGGCGACGCAGCGCGACCTCGGGCTCGCCTACACCCCTGGCGTCGCCGCCGTCTGCACCGCGATCCAGGAGAACCCCGCGCTCGCCGCCGACTACACCGCGCGAGCCAACCTGGTCGGCGTCATCTCCAACGGCACCGCCGTGCTCGGCCTCGGCAATATCGGCGCGCTCGCCGGCAAGCCGGTGATGGAGGGCAAGGCGGTCCTGTTCAAGAAGTTCGCCGGCATCGACGTGTTCGACATCGAGGTGGACGCGACCGACCCGGACCGCTTCTGCGACGTGGTGGCGGCGCTGGAACCCACCTTCGGCGCGATCAACCTGGAAGACATCAAGGCCCCCGAGTGCTTCGCCATCGAGGCGAAGCTGCGCGCCCGCATGGGCATCCCGGTGTTCCACGACGACCAGCACGGCACCGCGATCACGGTCGCCGCCGCGGTGCGCAACGGGCTGCTGCTGCAAGGCAAGACGCTCGATCAGGCGCGGCTCGTCACCTCCGGCGCCGGCGCCGCCGCGCTCGCCTGCGTCGATCTGCTGGTCGATATGGGATTGCCGGCGGAGAACGTGATCCTGACCGACATCGCCGGCGTGGTGCGCGCCGACCGGGCGGGCATGCTGCCCAACATGGCGCGCTACGCGCACAGCGGGAACGCGACGACGCTGGCGGACGCGCTGCACGGGGCGGACGTGTTCCTCGGCCTGTCGGCGCCGCGCGTGCTGCGCCCGGAATACCTCGGCGTGCTGGCGGACAAGCCGCTGATCCTGGCACTCGCCAACCCGGAGCCGGAAATCCTGCCCGAGCTCGCGCGCGCGGCGCGCGCCGACGCCATCATCGCCACCGGGCGCAGCGACTTCCCCAACCAGGTCAATAACGTCCTCTGTTTTCCCTTCATCTTCCGCGGCGCGCTGGATGCCGGCGCCAGCACGATCAACCGGGAGATGGAAATCGCCGCGGTGGAGGCGATCGCCGGGCTGGCGCGCATGGAAGCCAGCGAGGTGGTGGCCGCCGCCTATGGCGGCGCGGCACCGGTATTCGGCCCCGGCTACATCATCCCCAAGCCGTTCGACCCGCGGCTGATCCTGGAGATCGCCCCCGCGGTCGCGCGCGCGGCGATGGCAACCGGCGTCGCCCGCCGCCCGATCGCCGATTTCGACGCCTACCGGCGCGAACTGGAACGCTTCGTGTTCCGCTCCGGCCAACTGATGCGCCCGGTGTTCGAGGCGGCGAAGCGCGCCCCCCGGCGCATCGTGCTGGCCGAGGGGGAGGACGAACGGGTGCTGCGCGCGGCGCAGACCCTGGTGGACGAGCGCATCGCGCAGCCGATCCTGCTCGGCCAGCGCGCCGCCATCGCGGCCAAGGTGCGGGAGATGGGGCTGCGGCTCGATCTCGGCGGCGGCGTGCAGGTGCTCAACCCGGCCGAGGACGCGGCGGTGTTCGCCCCCCTGGCGGCGGACTACCAGCGCCTGGCCGGGCGGCGCGGCGTGCCGCCCGATATCGCCGCCCGCGCGCTGCGCTCGCGCGCCTCGGTGGCGGCGGGAATGCTGCTGCACGCCGGACTGGCGGACGCGGCGCTGGTGGGCGGTCTCGCCAACTGGTGGCGCCAGGTGCAGTACATCCTGCCGATCATTCCCCGCCGCCCGGAGGTCAGCCGCGCCTACGCGCTGGCAGCGCTGATCCTGCCCGCCGGCACGCTGTTCCTGTGCGACACCCATATGGTCGTCGATCCCACCGCCGAGCAGATCGCCGAGATGACGCTGCTCGCCGCCGAGGCGGTTTCCGGCTTCGGCATCAAACCCAACGTGGCGCTGCTGTCGCACTCCAACTTCGGCGCCAGCGATTCCGATTCCGCGCGCAAGATGCGCCGTGCGCTGGGGCTGATCCGCGCCCGCGCGCCGCATCTGGCGGTGGACGGGGAGATGAACGCGGAATCGGCGCTGATCGAGACGATCCGCGCCCGCGCCCTCCCCGACAGCCGGATCAGCGGCACCGCCAACCTGCTGGTGATGCCCAACCTGGACGCCGCCAACATCGCCTTCACCCTGCTCAAGGCCTCGGTCGACGCGCTGCCGGTGGGGCCGATCCTGCTGGGGATGTCCCGCCCGGTGCACGTGCTGGTCCCCTCCGTCACGGCGCGCGGCATCGTCAACCTGGCCGCGCTGGCGGCCTGCGAGGCGGCGGGCGCGGAGGAGCGCCGGCAGATCGCCTGACCCGATCGCTTGACCCGGCGAGTGGCGACGGAACAGACTGCGCCCCAAGGATCGTCCAACAGGGAGCCGGAAATGCGCTTCGGATTGTTCGGCGGCGCGCGCACCAAGCGCATGGCCGGAGGCCCCGCCGTGGGCTACGGCGACAGCCACGGCTATCGCGATTTCATCGATTACGTGATCGAAGCCGAGCGCCTCGGCCTCGACAGCGTGTTCCTGGTCGAGCACCACTTCACCGGCCAGGGCCAGGTCTCGGCCTCCATGAGCCTGCTCGCCTATCTCGCCGCGCGCACCTCGCGCATCCGCCTCGGCACCGCGGTCGTCGTGCTGCCCTGGCACAATCCGGTGCTGGTGGCCGAACAGGCCGCCACGCTCGATCTGCTGTCCGGCGGGCGGCTCGACCTCGGCGTCGGCAAGGGCTACCGCGCCGCCGAGTTCGCCGGCTTCTGCATCCCGCAGGACGAAGCCACCGAACGCTTCGACGAAGCGGTGGAAGTCATCCGCAAGGCCTGGACCAGCGAGGGCCGCTTCTCGCACCACGGCAAACGCTGGCACTACGAGAACATCGTGGTCGAGCCGGAACCGATCCAGCTGCCGCACCCGCCGCTGTGGCTCGCCGCCGGCAGCCCGGACTCGATCCGCCGCGCCGCGCGCGAGGGCTACAACCTGCTGCTCGACCAGCTGGGTTCGATCGGCATCACCATCGAGCGCGTCGGCATCTTCCGCGAGGAATGTGCGAAGATCGGCCGCGCCTACGACCCGTCCATGGTCGGCACCACCCGCGCGCTGCAACTGATCCACTCGGAAGACGAACGCGAGGCCGCCTACGCCACCCGCGCCCAGGTGCTGAACGTGATCGGCGACCTGCGCCGCGGCGAAGTGGCGCCAGACGACGTGCGCCACGACGACGCCGCGCTGCTCGGCACGCCCGAGGAGGTCATCGCCAAACTGGAACGCCTGCGCGCCGGCGGGGTGGAGAACATCCTGCTGGTCGATCCCCGCGCCTCGGTGGCCAATCTGCGCGCCTTCGCCACCGACGTGATGGGCCATTTCCGCCCCGAACAGGCCGCGGCCGAATAGGGCCGCCAGGGAGACCCCGATGCAGGACCTCACCACGACCAGCGTCACCACAGCGGTGCTGGAGCAGATGCAGACCACGCAGGACCCGCGCCTGCGCGAGATCATGGCCAGCCTGGTGCGCCACCTGCACGACTTCGCCCGCGACGTGAAACTGACGCCCGAGGAATGGCTGACCGCGATCGGCTTCCTCACCCGCACCGGCCAGGCCTGCACCCCGGCACGGCAGGAGTTCATCCTGCTGTCGGACGTGCTCGGCCTGTCGGCGCTGGTGAACCTGCTGCACGACGCGACCGCGCCGGAACTCGGGACCACCTCCAGCCTGCTCGGCCCGTTCTACCGCCAGGACGCACCGGAAGTGCCGCTCGGCGGCAGCATCGCCGCGCGCGCCAAGGGACCGGAACTGCTGCTGTACGGCCAGGTGACGGATACCGCCGGCAAGCCGGTGCCCGGCGCGCTGGTGCAACTGTGGCAAACCGACGCCACCGGCTGGTACGACCTGCAGATCGAAGGCGGGGCGGAAACCGACATGCGCGGCAACGTCCGCTGCGATGCCGAGGGCCGCTACCACGTCCGCACCCTGCGCCCGCTCGGCTACTCCATCCCGCTCGACGGGCCGGTGGGCGAACTGGTCCGCCGACAGAACCGCCACGGCTGCCGCCCGGCACATATCCACTTCCTGATCGGCGCGCCCGGCTACCGCGAACTGGTCACCGCACTCTACCTCGGCGACGATCCACATATCGACAGCGATACGGTGTTCGGCGTCTCCGCCGCGCTGGTCGTCAACCCGCAGGACCACGACCCGCAATCCCCCATGCCGGGCATCCCCGCCGTGCGCTACGACTTCCGCCTGGCCCTTGCCACCGACACCAGCAGCAGCCGCGTCGGCGCCGACCCGCGGCAGGTGCTGGCGGCTTGAGGAGAAGACCAAGGGGGCGCTGCCCCCTTGGAACCCCCGCCAAGGGGTGACCCCTTGGAACCCATCCAATGGCTTCGCCAAGAAAGGGGGCGCTACACGGACCAACCAAGGTCCGTGTAGCGCCCCCTTTCTTGGCGAAGCGGTCCGAGGGGTCCAGGGGACCAGTCCCCTGGCAGGGGGTC
>JAJZVS010000060.1 GCA_021845555.1 Pseudomonadota bacterium | reverse complement strand
CCGTCGCCTGGCCAAGGATTGGGAAAATCTCAACGCGAAGGCCCGCGCCTTCCTGTACCTTGCCTCCATTCGCCTGATGGTCAGAAGGCTATGCCGGAAGTAGAAATGTTCCCGGACAGACTCTGAGGATGCCGCCGAGATAGGTGGGGCTCGCCGGATCGAGGAAGGCGGCGGTGTCGCGCGTGTTGGCATACTGCGCCACCGCCCCGTCGCCGGTGCGAGCGAGGAACCCGAGCGCCACCAGCGCATCGAAGAAATCGGCCGCGGCCCGGCGGTGCAGCCCCAGCCGCGCGCGTAATTCCTCCCCGTCCAGCGTCCCTTGTCCGAGCGTCTCGAACACCCCGAGTTCGACCGCGCTCAGCAGCGCCTTGGAGGCGAAGAATCCCATGCCGGTCTGCAGGATCTGCGAAGGGTTCGGCGGCGCCTCGGTCATGCTTTGGTTCCTGTCAGCGATGAGGTCCTCAGTCTATCCGCAGGGAGCAGGCCAGCGGGTGAAAATGCGGCAGGACCGGAGCGGTCGCGGTCCGTCCCGCCATTGCTCCGGGCGGCGAACCCCGGCACCGTGGTGGTCATTGCGACAGCACGGAGGAAACCATGGGCTTCGACTTCACCGGCAAACGCGTGATCGTGTGCGGCGGCTCGCGCGGCATCGGCCGGGCGATCGCGCACGGCTTCGCCGCCGGCGGCGCGGCCGTCTCGATCTGCGCCCGTGGCAGCGCGACGCTGGAGGCCACGCGGGCCGAACTTGCCGCCCTGGGCCATCCGGCGCACGCCGGTGCCTGCGACCTGGCGGATGCGGCGGCGATCGCGCGCTACATCCAGGACGCCGCCGCCGCGCTCGGCGGGATCGACGTGCTGGTGAACAACGCCTCGGCCTTCGGCAACGCCGATACCGCCGAAGCCTGGGCCGCCAGCCTGGCGATCGACATGATGGCGGTCGTGCACGCCTCCCACGCGGCGCTGCCGTTCCTGAAGCAATCGAAGGGCGCGATCGTCACCACCTCGTCGATCTCGGCGCTGCGCCCGGCGGCGCGGCAGCCTCCCTATGGGGCGATCAAGGCGGCGGTGATCCACTACACCTCCACCCAGGCGGCGATGTACGCGCGCGACGGCATCCGCGTGAACGCGGTGGCGCCGGGGTCGATCGAGTTTCCCGGCGGGCTGTGGGAACGGCGCAAGACCGAGAATCCGGAGCTGTACAATCGCACCTTCCGCTCGATCCCGTTCGGCCGCATGGGCACGGCGGAGGAAGTGGCGAATGTCGTGCTGTTCCTGGCCTCGCCGCTGGCCGCCTGGGTGACCGGACAGACGATCGCGGTGGACGGCGGGCAACTGCTCGGGGCGTGAATCGGGGGCAAACGGAACACGTTCCTGTGGGGCGCGACTCAGCATTGCAGAGAGCGCGCTTGACGCGTATCGTTCTGGGTGGCGGGCCAGGGTCTCCAAGCAGAAGGGTGCCCGATCCGCCGAGGAAACCTGCGGACGGACCGGTTCTCCGGCCCGCCGCCGAGCGAAAGGCAGTACGTCGATGCCCAAGGGCACCGTGAAGTGGTTCAACCCAACCAAAGGATACGGCTTCATCGCCCCGGAAACGGGGGGGAAAGACGTGTTCGTCCATATCAGCGCCGTGCAGAAGGCGGGCCTGCGGACGCTGAACGAGGGCCAGCAGCTCGGCTTCGAGGTCGAGCAGCAGCAGAACGGAAGGGCCGCGGCGGTCAATCTCGCGCCATCGGAGTGACCGTCGGACCCCGGCGGATCGGGACGGGCGTCCGTCCCGGCCGGGCGCCCCCGTGGCGCTGCCCCGCGCCGTGCCCCGCCGCCTTGGCGGGCACGGAAACGGGTGGGCTTGCCGCGCACCGTGGTTGTGTCTAAGCACGCGACGGTGGTGTCGCCTGTTCGGGCACCCGCCCGAGTCGCCGGACATACGGCGCCGGGCGTTTTCCTTCCCCGCGCGGGCCAACCTGGTCCGCGCCAGCATGACGGACACGGTAAGCTGGCGCCATGAGCCATACCCTGGAGCAGCGCCGTCGGGGCCCCGGCTCCCGCAAATCCGGCCCGCATACCGCCCTGGACGCGGATGCCGTGCGGGCCGCCTATCGGCGCTGGGCGGGCGTCTATGACGTGGCTTTTGGCGGCGTCTCGGCGGTCGCGCGCCGCCGCGCGGTGGCCGAAGCCAATCGTCTGCCCGGCCGCGAAGTGCTGGAAATGGGCGTCGGCACCGGCCTCGCCCTGCCGCGCTACCTGCCGGAAAAGCGCATAACCGGGATAGATCTGTCCGCCGAGATGCTGGACCGTGCCCGCCAGCGGGTGGCCCGCCTCGGCCTCGACAACGTCGAGGCGCTGCTGGAGATGGACGCGGAGGCGACCAGCTTCCCCGATGCCAGCTTCGATATCGCGGTGGCGATGTTCGTCGCCTCGGTGGTGCCGCATCCGCGCCGGCTGCTGGCGGAAATGCGCCGGCTGGTGCGGCCGGGCGGGCATCTGGTGCTGGTGAACCACTTCGCCGCCGAACGCGGGCCGCGCTGGTGGATCGAGTGGGCGATGGCCCCGGCCTCCCGCAGCCTGGGCTGGCATCCGGATTTCGCCGCCGACTCGCTGTTCGGCCCCGAGGACCGCGCCCGCATGCAGGCCCGGCCGGTGCCGCCGTTCGGCATCTTCACCCTGGTACACCTGCCGAACTGAACCTCGGCGCAGGCCGTTCAGCCGGCGAAACGCGGCTTCGGCAGTCCCGCCACGCCCGGGCGCAGCGCGAACACCCGCCCGGAATCCGGTTCGCCCGCCAGCGCCGCCGCGTCGAGCCCGTCGCGCAGGCTGGTGACATACAGCGTGCGCAGATCCCCGTCGCCGAACGCCAGGCTGGTCGGGCGCGACACCGGCAGGGGGACGCAAGCGGCCAGCGCCCCATCCGGCGCAAACCGCAGCAACTCCCCGGCTTCCACCGCCGCGACCCAGAGATACCCCTCGGCATCGACGGTGCAACCGTCGGGCCGCCCCTTCCGCCCGGCGAAATCGGCGAACACCCGGCGAGGCCCGAGCGTGCCGGGGGCCAGGTCGAACCCATGGGCGAACACCGCGCGCGCGCCCGAATCGCAATGGTACATTGTGCGGTCGTCCGGACTCCAGGCGATGCCGTTGGACAGGATGACGCCGCCGGCCATGCGGTGCACCGAACGGTCGGGGTCCACCCGATACAGATGCCCCACCGCATCGCGCAGGGAGCGCGCCATGGTGCCGGTCCAGAACCGGCCCTGCCGGTCGCAAGCGCCGTCGTTGAACCGCTCCAGCGCGAAATCGGGACCGTCGGGGCCGGTCGGCAGATCCTCGAACCGTCCGGCGGCCCGGGGAGCGGCTCGCCATCCTGATGGACAACCGGGCGGAATGGGTGCTGCTCGATCATTCCGGCGCCGTCGTTCTGGTCACCGCCGACCGGTTCCTGAAGGCCGATTTCCTGGCGATGTTGGACGGGTTGCGCCCGTGGGGCGAGCGGCTGGCCGCGCTGCGCCATGTGGTGGTGCTCGGCGCCGGCGCGCGGGACGATACGCTGGCGTTCGCGCGCTTCGACGGCATGGGCGCGGCGGTCCCGGAGGCGGAACTCGATCGGCTGGCCGCAGCGGTGCGGCCGGACGATCCGGCGATCCTGCTCTACACGTCCGGTTCCACCTCGCGGCCCAAGGGCGTGCTGCTGGCGCATCGCGGGCTGATCGAGAACATGTGGGATATCGGGGCGCGACTGCATCTCGATCGCGACGATCGGGTGTGGCTCGCGGTGTCGCTGTTCTGGGCGCTCGGCTCGGTGAACGCGCTGTTCGCGGCCTTCACCCATGGCGCGTCCGTGGTGTTGCAGGAGCATTTCGAGGCCGGCGCGGCGGTGCGGCTGATCGTGGAGGCGCGCTGCACGGCGCTCTATGGCATGCCGAACATGCTGGCCGCGCTGCTCGACCATCCCGGGCGCGGGCCGGACGATCTGCGCAGCGTGCGGAAATGCGCCACCATCGGCACGCCCGAGCAGATGCACCGGACGATCGCCGAGGTTGCCCCGATGGCGTGCCAGATCTACGGCATGACCGAAACCTACGGCAATTGCGCGGTAACGGACGCGGCCGACCCGGCGGAACTGCGCGCGACCACGGTGGGCGCGCCGCTCGCCGGCCAGCGCATCCGCATCGCCGATCCCGCAACGGGCCGCACGCTGGCGGCGGGCGAAACCGGGGAGATCCGCGTCAAGGGCCACGTGATGCTGGGCTACTGGCGTGACCCCGAGCGCACGGCGGCGGCGTTCGACGCCGACGGCTGGCTGCTGACCGGCGACCTGGGTTTCCTCGGCCCCGACGGCCGGCTGCGTTTCCGCGGGCGGATCAAGGAGATGGTGAAAAGCGGCGGCATCAACATCGCCCCCGCCGAGGTGGAGGAGGTGCTGCAATCCCACCCCGCCGTGGCGCAGGCCTATGTGGTGGGGCTGCCGGACGCGGCACGCGACGAGGTGCTGGCGGCGGTGATCGTGCCTCGCCCCGGCCCGGTTCCGGATGCGCCGGCGCTCGCCGCGCACTGCGCCGCCGCGTTGGCGGCCTACAAGGTGCCGCGCGTCTGGCGCGTGGTGGCGGAGACGGCGCTGCCGCTGACGGTGACAGGCAAGGTGCAGAAGAATCGGCTGGGCGCGTTGTTCAGCGCCCCTTGAAGCGCGCCTCCCGCCGTTCGGCGAACGACGCGGTGCCCTCGGCCAGGTCCTCGGTGCGGCCGAGATCGTAGAAGGAGCGCGACTCCAGCCGCAGTGCTTCGTCCAGCGGCAGCCCGACCGCGCGGCGCATCACGTCCTTGGCGAAGCCCTGTGCCAGCGGCGCGCGGGTGGCCAGGCGCGCGGCGTAGGCCAGTGTCTTTTCCAGCAGCGTCGCGGCCGGGTGAATGCGGTTGACCAGGCCGATGCGGAACGCGTGCTCGGCGTCGATCCGATCGCCCGACAGCACGATCTCCATCGCATGGCCCAGCCCGACGATGCGCGGCAGGCGGATCAGCCCGCCGTCGCAGGCGTGGAACCCCCAGCGCACGTCCTGCAAGGCGAATTCGGCGTTGGGCGCGCAGAAGCGGATGTCGCAGGCAAGCGCGAGTTCGAACCCGCCGGAGATCGCATAGCCGTTGATCGCCGCGACGATCGGCTTGTCGATGTCGAGGCTGCGGGTGATGCCGCCGAAACCCGGCCCGTCGGTGAAGCGGCGGCGGAACTCCGGTGCCGGGCGGTTGGCGAAATCCATCGTATAGGTCTTGAGATCGGCCCCGGCGCAGAAGGCGCGCGGCCCGGCGCCGGTGATCACCGCCACGCGCGCCTCGGGATCGGCGGCGAAGCGGCGGAACGCGTCCACCAGCGCGTCGTTGGCGGCGAAATCGAGCGAATTCATTTTGTCCGGCCGGTTGATCGTGATCAGCCGCACCGCGCCGTGGGAGTCGTACAGGATATCGTCGCTCACGCCGTCGTTCCTTTTCCCGCATCGTCGAACTGCGCCCGGAGCGCGGTCTTCAGCACCTTGCCGTAATTGTTCTTGGGCAGCGTCTCGACGAAGCGATAGAGCTTCGGCCGCTTGAAGCGGGCGATGTGATCGAGGCAGAGCGCATCCAGCGCCGCGGGGTCCACTGTCGTGCCCGGCCGGGCGACGACGAAGGCCACCACCTGTTCCCCCCAGTCCGGATGCGGCGTGCCGATCACCGAGGCCTCCAGCAGGTCGGGATGGCGCAGCAGCACCTCCTCGATCTCGCGCGGGTAGATGTTGCTGCCGCCGCTGATGATCATGTCCTTCGACCGGTCGCGCAGCGTCAGGAAACCGCGCGCGTCCAGGCTGCCGAGGTCGCCGGTGTGCAGCCAGCCGCCGCGCAGGGTCTCGGCGGTCGCGGCCGGGTTGTTCCAGTAGGCTTCCATCATGCAGTCGCTGCGCGTGAGGACCTCGCCCACCTCGCCCGGCGGCAGGTCGCGGTCCTCCGCATCGGCCACGCGCACGCCGACGCCGCTGCGCGCGACGCCGGCCGAGCGCAGCGTTGCCGGATCGGCCCCGATATGCGCGGATTGATCGAGGCCGGTGATGGTCATCGGCGACTCGCCCTGGCCATAAAGCTGATACAGGCGCGGGCCGAACAGCGTCAGCGCCCGTTCCAGATCGGCCACGTACATCGGGCCGCCACCGTAATAGATCGTCTTGATACGGTCTACCCGCATGCGGCCGGCCTCGGGGCTGTGCACCAGCCGCGTCAGCATGGTGGGCGCGGCGAACAGGGTGACGTTCGCGTGCTGCTCCAGCGCGGCGGCGATCGCCGGGATGTCGAAGCCCGGCAGGACGACCTGGTGCCCGCCCTTCAGCATATGCGGCAGGGCGTAGAGGCCCGAGGCATGCGACAGCGGGCCGACATGCAGCTTCACGTCCGCGGGGCCGAGCGCGTCGATGTCCGCGTAGTATGCATGCGCCATGAACAGCAGCGCGCGATGGCTGAGGATGGCGCCCTTCGGCCGGCCGGTGGTGCCGCTGGTGTAGAACAGCCAAGCACGGTCGGTCGGTTCCAATGCCGCGGGCGGGATCGCCTCGGCGCGGGCGAGGCGGTCGTACTCGGCGGTTCCCGCGACGATCGCCGCCAGCAGGGCCGGAACGGCGTCTGCCAGCGGGGCTAATGCCTCGGCGAGGCCCTCGGTCGTGATCAGCAGGCGGGCGCCGGAGTCGCGCACGATGTGTTCGACCTCGCGCGGATGCAGCTTGGCGTTGACCGGCACGGCGCAGAGGCCGGCGGTCCAGCAGGCGAACAGGCATTCGAGGAAGGCGCCGCTGTTCTCCATGCACAGCGCGACCCGATCGCCGGGGGCGAGGCCGCGCGCGCGGAAGCCGCCGCCCAGGCGGGCGGTGCGTTCGGCAAAGGCCGCGTAGGAGAGGGTCGTGGTGCGATCGGTGACGGCCGGCCGCTCCGGCAGGCGGCGGGCGAGGTCGCGCAGGAGGAAAGCAAGGTTCATCGCCGCCCGGGCCTTTTGCTTGTGGCGTTCCCGGTCGGAATCATGGCCTTGACCGGCGCGGGCGGCAAGACCGGGCGATGGCCCCCTGGCGGTCCGTCGTGTTGTGCCCGGCGACAGTCGGGTGGTCGCTGGATCGTGCACAGCGGTCCCTTGCCAGTCTGGTATCTCTTGCCAGTCTGGCCGGGAGGTGCCCAACCTTCGGCACAGGGAGGCCCAGACCATGGGATTTGCACGTCGTGCCGGTGCTGGCTTCGCCGCTGGGGCGGTGTCCGTCCTGGTGTTCCACCAGGGCATGTGGGCGCTGCTCCACGCCCTCGGCCTGATGCCGCCCGCCTTTCCGACCGCGCCGGTGCCACCGTTCGGCGTGCCGCGCATCTACGATTTCTGCTTCTGGGGTGGTCTTTACGGCGCCGCCTTCGGCTTGATCTTTCCCCGCCTGCCGGCGCGCGGCATGTGGTTCCAGGGGCTGGTCCTGGGGCTGATCGCCGAGCTCGGGGCGCTGTTCCTGGTTCCTGCGATCAAGGGTCTGCCGCTCGCGTTCGGCGGGGCCACCGGGGTGATCCTGATTTCCACGCTCATCAATGCCACCTGGGGGATCGGGGTGGGGATATTCAGCCCCCTGGTGCTACGGCCGGCAGCGGGGAACTACGCCCGCCGATAGCGCCTTGCCTGGCGTTCCGCGCGGCCAGACCAGGATCGCTCAGCCGCAGCACGCTTGGCGCGTTCGTCGCGTCGGTCAGGCGCAGCCGCGGCCGGTCCGCGGCGCAGCCGCCGCCGGTGGGCGCCGGGGCGGCGCACCAGAGCAGTGGGCGACGGCTGCTCGGGGCGCCGTAATGCGCCTCCGCTCCCGCGCGCAGGGCGCGCGGGTCGGCGGCCTGTCGCGGGTCGAGTTGCAGCGTGATCCGCCAGGCGGTTTCGCTCGCGGCGGCAGGGCCCGGCGGATTGTCCAGGAAGCGGACCGTCAGCACCCCATCCGGCACGCGTGCGCGTAGCAGGCCCGTGCAGCGGGCCGCCGGGGCCGCGGCGCACGCATGGGTGGTGCGCCCGATCGCCGGAGCCTGCACGCGCAGCACCGCCGCGGCCTGCGCGGCCGTCATGTAGAGACGCACCCCCATGATAGCGAACCGACCCGGCCCGCTGGAGCCGGCCCCGGCCCAGGCGGTGCCGGGCGGGGCGAGGCCGCTCCCGGCAAGCAGCCCAGCGGCGAGCGCGGCGGCCCGCATGGTGCCTTTGCCACATCCGCTTGCACGCTCGGCCATGTCCGTGTTCCTGTTCCGTTTGCGCGACCGTGCGCCTCGGACCCTAACCGCCGGTTAACGCCGGCGCGCCCCGAGAGACTCCGCTCCGCCCGCGGGAACCGAGCCGCGATCCTGGGATCCGGTACCCGTGGGGCCGTCGTCGGGGTGGCTCGGCTCAGACCGCGTCCAGCAGCGCCGCCCCGTCATGGGCCGGGCTGTTCACCGCCGTGGAAACCCGCCACAGCCGCAGCGGCGCCGCGGACGGGCGGAGCAGCCCCGTCGCGTCCCCCTCGGTCTCGCCCAGCCATAGCGGCCACGCTTCCGGCTCCAGGATCGCCGGCATCCGTTCGTGGATCGGCGCGATCGCGGCATTGGCCGGGGTGGTCAGGATGACGAAGCTGCGCAGCACCGCGCCGTCCGGTCCGCGCCAGCCTTCCCACAGGCCGGCGAACGCCAGCGGCGCGCCGTCCGCGCGTGCGATCGCCCAGGGCAGCTTGGGGGGCAGCTTGGAGGGCGGCTTGCCCGTCGCGCCGGCCGGCGGCGCCTGCCACTCGTAGAACGCCGCCGCCGGCACCAGGCAGCGCCGGCGGGCGAAGGCGTCGCGGAACATCGGCGCGGTGGGCGCGGTCTCGGCGCGGGCGTTGATCGGGTGGCGGCCGGTTTTCGGATCGGCCGTCCAATGCGGCACCAGCCCCCAGCGCAACAGATCGAGCCGGCGCGCGCCGCCGGTGGGATGGCGGCGCACCACCGGCGCCTCCTGCCCCGGCGCCACGTTCCAGCGCGGCGGAATCTCCCGCCCCGCCGGCGCGGTGGCGAAGATCCGCGCCAGCGCCTCGGCGGGCAGGGTGGACGCATATCGGCCGCACATCGCGCATGCTCCGACGGATTGTCCCCCGCCGGATCGTTCCCCGGTGGTCAGGCCGGCGGCGGGAAGCTATCCTGCGCCACCGCAGCAGTGTCAGGAATACCATGGTCGAGTTCGTCCTGCCTCCCCCCGCCACGCCCGCGATCCCGGTCGCCGGCGGCGGTGCCTTTCCGGTCCGCCGGGTGTTCTGCGTCGGTCGGAACTACGCCGCGCACGCCCGCGAGATGGGCAGCGATCCCGATCGCGAGCCGCCGTTCTTCTTCATGAAACCGGCCGATGCGCTGGTGACGGACGGCGCCGACACGCCCTATCCGCCCGCCACCTCCGACCTGCATCACGAGATGGAACTGGTGGTGGCGCTGGGCGAGGGCGGCGCCGACATCGCGGTGGCCGACGCGCTCGCGCATGTGTGGGGCTACGCCGCCGGCCTCGACCTGACGCGGCGCGACCTGCAAGGCCAGGCCAAGAAAGAAGGCAAGCCCTGGGACATGGGCAAAGGCTTCGACCACTCCGGCCCGATCGGCCTGCTGGTGCCCGCCGCGCGCATCGGCCATCCGGCGCGCGGGCGCATCGCGCTCAAGGTGAACGGCAAGATCCGCCAGGAGTCCGACCTGACGCACCTGATCTGGAGCGTGTCGGAAACCATCGCCCATCTCTCGCGGCTGGTGCGGCTCGCCCCCGGCGACCTGATCTTCACCGGCACGCCCGAGGGTGTCGCCGCGGTCGGCCGCGGCGATCTGCTGGAAGGCGAGGTCGAGGGCGTGGGCACGGTCCGTACCCGGATCGTCTGATGGCGGCGCTCCGGATCGCCACCTGGAACATCAACTCGTTCCGCCTCCGGCTGCCGCTGCTGAAGGAACTGGCGGCGGCGCTCGATCCGGACGTCATCTGCCTGCAGGAGACCAAGGTCCCGGACGCGCTGTTCCCAACCGAGGCGCCGGCCGCGCTCGGCTACCCGTTCGCGGCGTGGCGCGGCATGAAGGGCTACAACGGCGTGGCGATCCTGTCGCGCCGCCCCATCGCGGTGCTGGACGACGCACCGGACTGGTGCGGCAAGAGCGACTGCCGGCATCTGGCGGTCAGCGTGGATGTCCCCGGCGGGCCGATCGAGCTGCACGATTTCTACGTTCCCGCCGGCGGCGACATCCCCGACCGGGAAGCGAACCCCAAATACGGCCACAAGCTCGACTTCATCGCCGAGGCGCGGGCGTATTTCGCCGCGCGCACGGATCTTGCCCGCGCCGTGCTGGTGGGCGACCTGAATATCGCGCCGCTGGAACATGACGTGTGGAACCACAAGCAGCTGCTCGGGGTGGTCAGCCACACCCCGCCGGAAACGACCGGACTCGCGGCCTGGCAGGCGGAGGGGTTCGTCGATGCGGTCCGCCACTTCGTGCCGGCAGACGAGAAGCTGTATACATGGTGGTCGTACCGCAACCGCGACTGGCGGGCCTCGGACCGCGGCCGGCGGCTCGATCATGTGTGGGTCACGCCCGATCTTGCCGGGGCGCTGCGCCGGCAGATCGTGCTGAAGGACGCGCGCGACTGGCCGCAGGGATCGGACCACGTCCCGGTCTGCGTCGAACTGGCTCCCTGATCGCGGCCGCCGGGGCGCCGGCCGCCACGATCAGGCGGGCGCGATCAGGCGGGCACCGCCGCCGCCGCCGCCGCCGGCAGGCCTTCGGGGTCGAGCCGGTAGCCGCCGCCCTCGGTCAGCAGCAGGCGGGAATGGCCGGGGTCGGGTTCGATCTTCTGGCGCAACCGGTAGATATGCGTCTCCAGCGTGTGCGTCGTCACCGCGGCGTTGTAGCCCCACACCTCGCCCAGCAGCACCTGGCGCGCCACCGACCGGGAGCCGGCGCGGTACAGGAACTTCAGGATCGCCGCCTCTTTCTCGGTCAGCCGGATGCGGCGGTTGCGGGCGGGATCGACCAGCAGCTTGGCCGAGGGGCGGAAGGTGTAGGGACCGATCGAGAACGCCGCGTCCTCGCTGTTCTCGAAGGTGCGCAACTGGGCGCGCAGCCGGGCGAGCAGCTCGGCCAGGCGGAACGGCTTGGCGATGTAGTCGTTGGCCCCGGACTCGAGCCCGCGCACCACGTCCCGCTCGGCGTCCGAGCCGGTCAGCATGAGGATGGGCATCTTATGCCCCAGCCGGCGCAGCCGGATGCAGAAGTCCCGCCCGTCGCCATCCGGCATGCCCACGTCGAGCAGCACGGCGTCGAACCGCGCGTCCGGCGCCGCCAGAAGCCGCTCGGCCTCGGCCAGCGTGCCGGCGCCGACCGCCGCGAATTCGCCCTCCAGCGCCAGCTGTTCGGCGAGCATCTGGCTCAGGTCGGGGTCGTCGTCCACGATCAGGATGGGTCGCTCATTCGCCATGCTTCGATCCTCGTCCCTGCTTGCAGCCGGAAAGTCGATGCCTTTGCGCCGCCTCCGACCGGGGCACCCCTGCGGGTCCGCCGGACGATCGGCGTGCCAAGATCGCACCCCCCTTCCGATCTACCATATTCTCCCCTACTCCGGGTGCACTCGATCGGATGCGCCCGGCCTGCGCCCCACGCGCGGGAGGTCGGCGCTTACATCGGGGGGAAAGATGACCAAATTAGGCCAGAAGCGGAAGCAGCGCGCGTGACCGATCGATGACCCTGCCCTCCTCCCTCCGTCCGGTCCTGCCGGCGGGCGCCCCCGCGCCGGCCGAAACCGCGCTTGCGCCCGCCCCGATGGGGACCGCGCGGCTGCGGGCGGTGCACCGGGCCACCTCCGACCTGCGGCGGGGAATTCCCGTCCTGCTCGACGGTCCCGCGCCGCTCGTCCTGCTCGCAGCGGAAACCGCGACCCAGGCGGCGCTTGAGGAATTCGCCTGGTTGTGCGGGGCGCCGCCGGTGATCGTGCTGGCGCCAGCGCGCGCCGCCGCGCTCCTGGCGGGGCCGATCGCCGCCGCCGGCGGCGTCGCCGCGCTCCGTCTGCCGCCCGCGCTGGTCGTGCCCGACGCGCTGCGCCGACTGGCCGACCCGACGCTCGACCAGGATCTCCCCGAACCGCCCGCGCCGGCAGACCCTCCGCCCGCGGCGGCGGCGGCACTGGCGCTGGTGAAGCTCGCCCGGCTGCTGCCCGCGGTGCTGGCCGCGCCGCTCGCCGATGGCGCGGCGACGGCCGGCCTGTTGCGTGTCCCGGCCGAGGACGTGCTCGCCTATCGCGGCGCGGCGGCGGCCTCGCTGCGGCGCATCACCGAGGCGCGGGTGCCGCTCGGCGGCGCCGAGGACGCGCGTGTCGTGGTGTTCCGCACCGCCGACGACGCGGCGGACCACCTCGCCATCGTCATCGGCGCGCCGGAGGCGGAGGACGCGCCGCTGGTGCGGCTGCACTCGGAATGCTTCACCGGCGATCTGCTGGACAGCCTGCGCTGCGATTGCGGCCCGCAGTTGCGCGGGGCGATCCGGCGCATGGCCGAAGCCGGCGCCGGGGTGCTGCTTTATCTGGCGCAGGAAGGCCGCGGCATCGGGCTGGCCAGCAAGCTGCGCGCCTATGCGCTGCAGGACCATGGCCTTGATACGCTGGACGCCAACCGCGCGCTGGGCTGGGAAGCGGACGAACGCAGCTTCCGCATCGCCGCGACGATGCTGGAAACACTGGGCATCCGCCGTGTGCGCCTGATGACGAACAACCCCGAGAAACTGCGCGCGCTCGCCGCCTGCGGCATCGACATCGCCGGGCGGGAGCCGCACGTGTTCGCCCCCAACGGCGTCAACGACGTCTATCTTGCCACCAAGGCCCGGCGCTTCGGCCACCTGCTCGGCTGAAGCCGCGGCCGCGCTTATTTATCCCGACAGCCCGGCGAGGAAACCGCCGAGGCCCGAAAGCCGCGGCGTCGCCAGCCGCGCCGCGCGCAGGATGGCGGCCACGTCCTCCACCGCGCGGTCGAGGTCGTCGTTCACCACCACGTGATCGAACTCCGGCGCGTGCGACATTTCATCGCGTGCCCGCGCCATGCGCCGGGCGATCTCCGCCGCGCTGTCGCCGCCGCGCGCGGCGAGCCGCGCCTCCAGCGCCGCCAGCGCGGGCGGCAGCAGATAGACCCCGAGCACGTCGCCGGGCAGCGCCGCGCGCAGGCTGCGGTAGCCCTGCCAGTCGATGTCGAAGATCATGTCCCGCCCGGACGCCAGCGCCGCTTCCACCGGT
>JAJZVS010000059.1 GCA_021845555.1 Pseudomonadota bacterium | reverse complement strand
CGACGGGCACAAGGAAGCGGCGGCGTTGGCAAGCAGACTCTCCGGTTCGGCGTCCCGCCTGCGGCGCGCCGCGCGACACCTCAGTGCCCTCGGCCTGGCGCTGGCCACCTCGGCCTGCTCCGGCGGCGGGCTGTTCGGCGCCGCCGCCCCGCCCCCCGGCGTGCCCGGCCATGTGCAGGGCTTCCAGGGCGCCGTGGTGGCCGATGAACCGCGCGCGGCGCTGATCGGCCGCCAGGTGCTCTCGGCCGGTGGGGACGCGGCGGATGCGGCGGTGGCGATGGGCTTCGCGCTGTCCGTGACGCTGCCCTCGCGTGCCGGCCTCGGCGCTTCCGGCGCCTGTCTCGCCTTCACCCCCGGCGCCAAGGGGGCCAACAAGGGCGTGCCGGAGGCGGTGCTGTTCACCCCCGCCGCGCCGCCCGGCGCGGCCGGTGGCGACCGCCCGGCGGCGTTGCCGATGCTGCCGCGCGGCCTTTATCTGTTGCACGCGAAATTCGGCCATCTGCCGTTCGCCGCCCTGGTGGCCCCGGCGGAGGAGTTGGCGCGACTCGGCACCCCCGCCTCCGCCGCACTGGTGCGCGACCTGGACGTGGTCGCGACGCCGTTGCTCGCCGATCCGCAGGCGCGCGCCGTGTTCTCCCGCAACGGTCAGCCGTTGCGCGTCGGCGACCTGCTGAGCCAGCCGGCGCTGGCCGCCACCCTCGCGCGGATGCGGGTGGCCGGGGTGGGCGATTTCTACCAGGGCGGGCTGGCGCAGACGCTGGCGCAGCAATCGCCGCTGGCCGGCGGGCCGCTCCCGGCGGCGGCGTTGCGCGGCGCGCTGCCCACCCTGGCGCAGCCGATCGTGGTGGCGGACGGCAACGATCGCGTGGCCTTCCTGCCGCCGCCGGCCGATGGCGGCCTCGCCGCCGCCGCCGCGTTCGAGACGCTGCGCCACGATCCCACCGCGCTGCAAGCCGCCGCCGAACGGGCGCTGGCGGTGGCCGCCGCCTGGCGCCGCGGCGGGACCTCCGCGCAGGCGTTGCTGGCCGGCACCCCGCCGCCCGGCGCGCTGCCGCCGCTGCCCGCTTCCACCACCTTCCTCGCGCTCGATCGCGCCGGCGGGGCAGTCGCCTGCGCGGTGACGATGGACAATCTGTTCGGCACCGGGCGGATCGTGCCCGGGATGGGGTTCCTGCTCGCCGCCTCCCCGGCGAGCGTGCCGCCGCCCTTGCTGGCCGCGGCGATGGCGTGGAATCCGAACACCCACGCCTTCCGCGCGGCCGTTGCCGGATCCGGGCAGAACGGGGCCGCGCTGGCGGCGGCGGTGGCGATGGCGAACACGCTGCGTACCGGCCAGGCGATGCCGGTGCCGGTGCCCGATCCCGGCCGCGCGAACGCGATCGCCTGCGGCCGTTACCTGCCCGGCGACAACGGCTCGTGCGGCTGGGCCGCCGATCCGCGCGGCAACGGGCTGGCCCAGGGCGGGGGATAAACGCCGCGTCCCGGCGAAAATGCTTGACTCGCGCGGGGGCGCAGGCGTCCTCATTGCCGAACAAGTATCCTTGGTGATTACACCGACCTGTCGGCGCCCGGGCGGCGATGCGGTCGGTGGTCGTGCCGTGCCTCGCGGGAACCGACGCGGCGCGCGACCCCGGCATCGCCGGGACCCGAGAGACCGTCCGCCCCCGTCCGACCCGTCCGATCACATCCAGGCAAGCGGGAGGACGTCACCATGCCACGGACCGAATGGCGGCTCGCCGGCGATTGGCTCAAGAACTGCAACTGCGCGTTCGGCTGCCCCTGCGACTTCAATGCCCGGCCCACCCATGGCGACTGCGACGCCGTCATCGGGATGCGCATCGCGCGGGGGCATTTCGGCGATATCTCCCTCGATGGCCTCGCCTTCGCCGCCGTCTTCCGCTTTCCCGGCGCGCTGCATGAGGGCAACGGCGCGGTCCAGCCGATCATCGATGCGCGCGCCGACGCAAGCCAGCGCGACGCGCTCCTGGCGATCCTGTCCGGCCAGCACTCGGACGAAGGCACGCTGTTCCACATCTTCAGCGTGATCGTCTCGCGGATGCTGGAGCCGGTGTTCGCCCCGATCGCGTTCACCTTCGACCTCGACGGACGGTCCGCGCGGCTTGCCGTTCCCGGCATCCTGACGACGGAAACCAGCCCGATCCGCAACCCGGTGACCGGGGCCCCGCACCGGATCCAGGTGCTGATGCCGGACGGGTTCGAGCACCGGCGGGCGGAGATCGCCAGCGCCCGGATCGAGAGTACCGGCGGCCTCCCCTTCCGCGTCGCGGAAGGCCACAGTTCGTTGGCCAGGGTCGAACAGACGCAAGCCGGCATCGCCGCCTGATCGCGGCGGCACCGCCGCGCGGCTGGCCTCGCCCGCCAGAGTCTCTTGCCGCTCCGCGTCGGCGGGCCGATCCTCGGGTAGATGGGCACGTTTGCGCTCCTGCTCGAACTCGCCGGCGCGGTCGCCCTGCTGCTCTGGGGCGTGCGCATGGTGCAAACCGGCATCGAGCGCGCCTTCGGCCCCGACCTGCGCCGTTTCCTGCGCGGTGCGCTGCGCCGCCGCCTCGCCGGCTTCGCCGCCGGCATCGGCATCACCGCGGTGTTGCAGAGCAGCACCGCCACCGGGCTGATGGTCAGCGGCTTCGCCGCCGCCGGCGCGATCGGCACCGAATCGGCGCTGGCGGTCATGCTGGGCGCGAATGTCGGCACCACGCTGATCGTCCAGGCGCTGTCCTTCGACATCGCGCGGGCCAGTCCGGCGCTGTTGCTGGCCGGGCTGATCCTGTTCCGTCGCGGCGGCGAGAGTCGGTGGCGCGACCTGGGGCGGGTCGCGATCGGCCTCGGCCTGATGCTGCTGGCCCTGCACCAGCTCGAATCCCAGGTCGCCGCGATGGCGCCGCTGCGCGGAGTGGGGCCGGTCCTGCGGGTGCTCGCCACGCAGCCGCTGCTCGATGTCGCGCTGGCCGCGGGGCTCGCCTGGTCGGCACATTCCTCGGTCGCGGTGGTGCTGGCGGTGATGACCTTTGCCGCGCGCGGCGCGCTGCCGCCGGAGGCGGCCTTCGCGATGGTCCTCGGCGCCAATCTCGGCACCGCCATCAACCCGGTGCTGGAATCGGGCGGCCGGGACGATCCCGCGGCGCGGCGGGTCCCTATCGGCAATCTGCTCACTCGGGTGGTGGGGGTCGTGGTGGGGCTGGTGGCGCTGGAGAGACTGGGGCCGGCACTGGGCCGACTGGTGCCCGATACGGCGCGCGCGGTGGCCGATGTCCATACCGGGTTCAACCTGGTGCTGGCGGCCCTGTTCCTCCCGGCGCTCGGCCCCTATGCCGCGCTACTGCGGCGGCTGTTGCCCGACCGCGACCCGGCCGCGGATCCCGGCCGGCCGCGCTACCTCGACCCCGCGGCGCTGGAGCGGCCCGCGCTGGCGCTGGCGGCGGCCGGGCGGGAGGGGCTGCGGATGGCCGACGCGCTCGAGCATATGCTGACCGAGGCCGCCGCCGCGCTCGGCGGCACCGATCGCCGCCGGCTCGCCCTGGTGCGGCGGCAGGACGACGTGCTGGACCGGCTGCACGCCGCGATCCGCGCCTTTCTCTCCGCGTTGGACCCGGATGCGTTGGCGCCCGCCGATCGCCGGCGCCTGTCGCAGACCATTGTCTTTGTCGCCAATCTGGAAGCGGCCGGCGACGCCATCGATCGCGGCGTTTTGGGCCAGGTGGCGCGGCGGCTGAAGCGCGGTCTGCCGCTGCCCGAGGCGGAGCGGGCGGCGGCGGCGCGGCTGCTGCGCCGCCTGGCCGGCACCACCCGGACCGCCGCTTCCGTGTTCCTGACCGCCGACACCGGCGCCGCGCGCGAGCTGGCGGCCGAAAAAGGCGCCTTCCGGGCGCTTGAGGCCGCAACCACCGCAGCGCCGGCGGCAGCGGGCGCGGAGCCGGTGACGCCCGATCTGCTGCGCGCGCTCAAGCAGGTGAACAGCCATCTGGTGGCCGCCGCCGCCTGGCCGGTGTTGGAGGCAGAGGGCGAATTGCTGGACAGCCGGCTGCGCGCCCCACCCTGACCTGCGTGGCGCCCCCGCCACAGGTACCGCGCATTTGGGGTTCTGCTCCGGTCCGCAAACCTATATATTGATTGACCGTGACTCCGGGCGGTCCGGTAACATGGTCGCTCGGATGGAAAGCAGGGGGGTTTTGCAGTGCTCGATGCCGTGCAGATGCGGGGACGCTTCGCCGTCCATGTCGATCGGTCGCGCGACGCGCTGATCACCGATTTCGGCCGTGCCACCCTGACCGACCGCTACCTGATGCCGGGGGAGGAGTTCCAGGACCTGTTCGCCCGCGTCGCCTCCTACTACGGGGACGACCAGGCGCACGCCCAGCGCATCTACGACTACATGAGCCGGCTGTGGTTCATGCCGGCCACGCCCGTGCTGTCGAACGGCGGCACCCAGCGCGGCCTGCCGATCTCCTGCTTCCTGAACGAGGCGACCGACAGCCTGGAAGGCATCGTCGGGCTGTGGAACGAGAATGTCTGGCTCGCCTCCAAGGGCGGCGGCATCGGCTCCTACTGGGGCAATTTGCGCTCGATCGGCGAACGCGTCGGCGCGGTCGGCAAGACCTCCGGCGTGATTCCGTTCATCCGGGTGATGGACAGCCTGACCTTGGCGATCTCCCAGGGGTCGCTGCGGCGCGGCTCGGCGGCGGTCTATCTGCCGGTCTCGCACCCGGAGATCGAGGAATTCATCGAGATGCGCCGCCCGACCGGCGGCGATCCGAACCGCAAGGCGCCCAACCTGCACCACGGCATCCTGGTGCCGGACGCTTTCATGCGCGCGGTGGAGGCCGACGAGGCCTGGCCGCTGACCTCGCCCAAGGACGGCGCGGTGGTGCGCTCGATCCAGGCCCGCGCCTTGTGGGTCCGCATCCTGATGGCGCGGATCGAGACCGGGGAGCCGTATCTGATCTTCTCCGACCACGTGAACCGGGCGCGGCCGGAGCATCACAAGCTGGCCGGGCTGGAAGTGAAGACGTCGAACCTGTGCAGCGAGATCACCCTGCCCACGGGGATCGACCAGCACGGGATGCAGCGGACGGCGGTGTGCTGCCTGTCCTCGCTCAATCTGGAATCCTGGTTCGAGTGGCAGGGGAACAAGGATTTCATCCCCGACGTGATGCGGTTCCTGGACAACGTGTTGCAGGATTTCATCGATCGCGCGCCGCCGGGCATGGAGCGCGCGAAATACGCGGCGATGCGGGAACGGTCCGTGGGCCTCGGCGTGATGGGGTTCCACTCTTTCTTGCAGGCGCAGAACGTGCCGTTCGAGAGCGTGGTCGCGAAGGTGTGGAACAAGCGGATGTTCCGCCATATCCGCGAACAGGCGGACGAAGCCTCCCGGCTGCTGGCGGAGGAGCGCGGGGCCTGCCCGGATGCGGCGGAATGGGGGGTGATGGAGCGGTTCTCCCACAAGCTTTCGATCGCGCCGACCGCTTCGATCTCCATCATCGCGGGCAATTCCAGCCCGGGGATCGAGCCGATCGCGGCCAATGTGTTCCTGCAGAAGACGCTGTCGGGCAGCTTCACGGTGCGCAACCGGCATCTGCAGAAGCTGCTGGCCGAACGCGGGATGGACACCGAGGAGGTCTGGTCCTCGATCACGCTCGACAAGGGCAGCGTGCAGAAGTTGGACTTCCTGACCGAGCAGGAGAAGGCGGTCTACAAGACCGCGTTCGAACTCGATCAGCGCTGGGTGATCGAGCATGCGGCGGACCGGGCGGGGTATATCTGCCAGAGCCAGTCGGTGAACGTGTTCCTGCCGGCGAACGTGCACAAGCGGGACCTGCACCAGATCCACATGATGGCGTGGAAGCGCGGGGTGAAGTCGCTGTACTATTGCCGCTCGCTGTCGATCCAGCGGGCGGATGCGGTGAGCGAGAAAGCGGTGCGGCCGGCGGCGTTCTCCGGGATGACGGCGGAGGCGAACGACGGGGTGGGGCCGTTGCCGTTGGTGGCCGCGGCGGCTGTGGCCGGGGGGACGGGGGCGGATTATGAGGAGTGTCTGGCCTGTCAGTAGTGTCGGGATATACGGATCTTCATGGTCGCGATTGAGCTTTACTCTACAAGACAGCGTAGGATTGCCAAATCCGGAAAAGCGGACGTCTATCGATACGATGTCATACCAAATCCGCTGCGTGTCCAGATTTGCCACCTTTGTACCGATAGCGAATACGTCCATGCCGAGGTCGTGCAGCCCGCCCTTGCGTTCTTGCGCGAGACCATATTTCGGGGTGCCCGGGAAGAATTCCTGACGACGCACAAGCGCTACCGGCAAGGCCAGGAGAAGGCGTGTATCGCCGCGCCCGCATGGCCGGTGGTACCCAAGCCGATCCTGGCCATTGGCAACGAAGCGCCCGGACGGCTACACTAATCCCTATGCATGCACCCGTCCGAACCGGCCCCACTCAGCTGCCCCGTCCGGAAACCTCGGCCGCGCGCCAACGCCGCCTCGCGGCCGAGGCCGCATTGCTCGGCGCAGCCCGCGTCGACGCCGCCGCCGGCCGCACCGTGTCGGCCGAGGCAGTGGACGCCTGGATCGACAGCCTGGCCACGGACCACCCGCTGCCGCCGCCGCACCCCGGAAGCTGACGCCTCAGCCCGGTGCCGAAAGCGCTGCGCTATACGGCGGGGGCCATCGCCGACCTCGACGCCATTCGGCGTTGGCAGACCCAGCCCGGTTCGGGCGCCGCAGCGCTGCGCCGACTGCTCCGGTTGCGTGCCGCGATCCGCGCTCTGCGGTCCACCCCGTACCGCTACCCGGAGGGTGATCACGCCGGCGTGCGGGAGATCCCGAGGCCGAGCGGGCATCGGGTGATGTACATCATCACTCCCGAAGCCGGCCCGCACAGTGAGCCGGGCGATGTCATTGTGCTCCGCGTGTTCGGTCCCGGCCAGTCGCGTACCCAGCTTTGACCCGCCGGACGCCCTCGGCGGCGATGAGTTCCGGCATCGCCGCACATACCCGCGGCGCCGAGGACGTCGAAATCGTAGACAACCGCCACTGACCCGCCCAGGACCCGCCTGCCATGCCCCACCGCCTCGACCCCATCCCCCCCGGCGAAATCCTGCTGGAGGAGTTCATGCGCCCGCTCGCCCTCAGCCAGAACAAGCTCGCCTGCGACCTCGACGTGCCGATCGCTCGGATCAACGCCATCGTCCACGCCACCCGTGCCATCACCGCCGACACCGCGCTGCGGCTCGCGGCCTATTTCGGCACCACCCCGCAGTTCCGGATGAACCTGCAATCGCGCTACGACCTCAAGCGTGCCGAACGCGCGATCGGCCCGCTGCTCGCCCGCACCATCCGCCCGCGCGCGCCGCGCCCGCCGGACGAAGCCGCGGCATAGGCCGCCCGGCGGCGGCTCTCCCGGGTTATCGCGGGATCGCGAAACGGAAGGCTGCCGCCCCCGCTATGCCGCCCGCAGCCGAACCTCCCGCTTGATCCGCGTCCCCCGGCCGGAGCGCCCCGGTCGCCCCAAGCCTACCCGGCGCGGGCCAGCGGCAGCTTGGTGCCGGCCACCGCGCGCTCGGCCAGCACCGCGCGGCGGAAGCGGAACAGCTTGGCCGGCCGGCCGCCGGTCTCGCGCGCGGCCTCGCCGGTTTCCTCCACCAGGTCCTGGCTTTCCACCAGGCGGCGGAAGTTCTGCTTGTGCAGCAGCCGCCCGGCCAGCGCCTCCACCGTGCGCTGCAGCAGCAGCAGGGTGAAGGCTTCGGGCAGCAGTTCGAACACGACCGGGCGGTATTTGATCTTGGCGCGCAGCCGGGCGATCGCGGTGGCGAGGATGCGGCGGTGGTCGTGGCGCATCGGCGCGCCGGGCACCGTGGGGCCGCGGCATTCGGGGGATTCCGGCACCAGCCCGGCCTCCCACAGCAGCTCGTAGCGCTGCAGCACCAGCTCCTCGTTCCAGGCGGTGGCGTCCAGGGTGCCGGCGGCGTCCAGGCCGAAGGTGATGCGGATGCGCAGGCGGCGCTCGCGCCGTGCCGGTTCGGTCTTCGCCGCCTCCGCCCAGGCGGCTAGGCGCGGGGCCAGCTCCTCGCCCACCAGGGCGGCACCGGCGCCGCGCCAGTCCTCCCACGGGAAGAAGCGGTACCAGCCCTGCCAGCCGACGCCGATTTCCGCGCCGGACGGGCGCATCTCCCGCGCCAGGCCGAGGTAGCTGATCGAGATGTGCCCGTCCCCCGGGGCGCCGCGGCCGCGATCGGCGAAGGTGTAGAGCTGCTCCACATAGCCGAGCGGGTGATGGGTCTGCCGCTCCACCCAGGCGCGCAGCCCGGCCTGCAACGAGCGATGGCCCGGTTCGAGCGGGCCGGAGGGCAGGGCGGCCCCATCGGCGATGGTCAGCACGCGCGGCTCGCCCTCCGTCACCGCGACGAGGACGGCGATGAGCTCGGCCATCCCCGCCGCGGCGTGCGGGGGGGCGGCGACCGCGGGGGCCGCGGCGGGAGCGGGCGGGGCGTCGGCAAAGGGGGAGAGCGCGCGGGACATGGGGTTTTCTGCGCCGCATCATCGCACGCCCAGGCCGGCCGCGTCATGCGATTCTCCTGCCCGCGGTTTCCCCGCCGGCGCCGCCGGTCTATCCTGGCGCCGCATCGAACGGGAGGAACGCAGGCATGGATATGGGGGCACGCACGCCGCTGACGGTCGATCTGACCGGGCTTCGGGTGGCGATCACCGCCGGGGCGAACGGCATCGGCCGGGTGATGGCCGACAGTTTCGCCGCCTGCGGGGCATCGGTGTTCATCTCCGACGTCGATCCCGCCGCGCTCGCGTCCTGCCCGCACCCCAAGATGCGTGCCGACGCCGGCGTGGTGGCCGACTGCGAGGCCTTCGTCGATGCCGCGGTCAAGCATCTGGGCGGGCTCGACGTGCTGGCGAACAACGCCGGCATCGCGGGTCCCACCGCGCTGGTGGAAAACGTGACGCCGGAGGCGCTGGAGGCGACGCTGCGCATCGATCTCGCCAGCATGTTCCATTGCTCGCGCCGGGCGATCCCGGCGCTGCGCGCGGCCGGTGGGGGATCGGTCATCAACCTGTCCTCGGCCGCCGGGCGGTTCGGCTTCGCGCTGCGCGCGCCCTACGCTGCGGCGAAATGGGGGGTGGTCGGCTTCACCAAGTCGCTGTCGATCGAACTCGGCCCCGACCGCATCCGGGTCAACGCGATCCAGCCGGGTCCGGTGGACGGCCCGCGCATCCGCGCCGTCATCAAGGCCAAGGCCGAGGCGGCGGGGATCTCCGAGAACGAGATGACCGAGCGCACGGTGGGCGTGACCAGCCTCAAGAGCTTCGTCACCCAGCAGGATATCGCCAACATGGCGCTCTATCTGGCCAGCCCGTTCGGCGCCACGATCAGCGGGCAGGCGATCGCGATCGACGGCGACATGCAGACCACGATGTAGCCGCTACCGCCGCGCCGACCGCCGACGGAGCAACGCCAGCGCCGCGATCCCGATGCCGAGCGTCGCGACGCCGCGCGGCTCGGGCACGCCGGTGACGGACAGCGCGTTGCCGAACGGGGTGTTGGGGTCGAAATAGGCCACCGCGTGGTTCGAGGATTCGAAACCGGTGCCGCCGTTGTCGTAAAGCACGACCTTGCCGAAATAGCCGGTCAGGTCGAAGAAGTTGACGTAGGCGAACTGTTCGTTGCCGTCTTTCCCGGAGAACGGCGCCGTCGGGTTGCCGCAATAGGCGCTGCTGGGGCAGGCGCCGAGCGCCTTGATCAGGTCGGCCGGGGTGAAATCCAGCACCAGCTGGCCGGCCGTGTTGTACAGCCGCAGATCGTTGTGCGCGTCGAGCGCCGAGATCCAGATGCCGAAGTAGTTCACGCCCGGCAGGCCCTTGGTGGCGAAGCTGGCCGAGTAGGAGTTCTCGGCCGCCGTCGGGTCGTTCGCCGAGGCGGCGGTCGGGCCGTAGAGCTCCGGATAGGGATCGGTGCCCGCCTGGCCGCCGTACTGGTTGGCGTTCACCTTGAGCCAGTCCACCCCGGTCGTGGTGTTGGCCCCGGCCGTGTAGGTTCCGGTGATCGAGATCGCGCTGGTGAAATTGCCGCCGCCATCGGTGAAGCTCGACACGTAGTTGTTGGTACCGTTCCAGGTGGTCCAGTTCTCGGAACCGTAATAGCAGGCGCTCATGCCCGCCCGAGAGCAGACGGCGCCGGCGAAATCCGGCACCGTCTGCTTGGCTGGCTGGTAGGTGGTGGCGATCACGTCGGCGCGGGCGGCCGGCGCCAGCAACGGGGCGCATGCCAGCACGGCCAGCAGCAGCCAGGCCCGCCTCGCGGGTTCCCAGGCATGGTTTGACATCGGTTGCGGTTCCCCAGTCCAGATCGATGCGTTGTTCGTTGCATGGGGAAGCCTTCAATCGGGTTTCGGCTGGTTGCGCCGGTCCGGGGCCGTCGCGGGTGCCACCCCTGGGCATGCTTCCCCTGGGCAGGCCTCCCCGTCGTGGCTATCCTGGACGCGGTCGAAAGAACCGGGAGGAAACCGATGCCCGCACGTATCCTGATCGCCGACAATCCGCTGAGCGCGCTCGACGTGATGCGCGAGCTCGCCCCCGCCGGGTTCGACATCGTCGTCGCCCGGCCGAACACGCCGGAGTTCGCCGCGGCGCTGGCGGAAGCCGAGTATCTGGTCGGCCTCGGCGATGTGAAGATGGACGATGCGTTCTACCGTGCCGCACCCAGGCTCAAGCTGATCCAGCTGCTGTCCGCCGGCTACGACCGGGTGGATATCGAGGCGGCGCGGGCGGCCGGCGTTCCCGTCTGCAACAACGGCGGCGCCAACGCGGTGGCGGTGTCGGAACACGCGATCCTGCTGATGCTGGCGGTCTGCCGGCGGCTGACCTGGCTGCACGGCAACGTCGTCTCGGGCCGCTGGCGCGGCAACGACGTGGCGAATGTGAAGCTCTATGAGCTGCACGGTCGCACGCTCGGTATCGTCGGCCTGGGCACCATCGGCAAGAAGACCGCGCGCCTGGCGAAGGCGTTCGGCATGACCGTGCAGTATTACGACGTCGCCCGGCTGACCGAGGACCAGGCGGACGCGCTCGGCGTGCGCTTCCGGCTGCTGGGCGAGCTGCTGCGGACCTCCGACATCGTCTCGTTGCACGTGCCGCTGACGCCGGCCACCCGGCACATGATCGGCGCGGCCGAACTCGCGCTGATGCGCGAGACCGCCTACCTGATCAACACCTGCCGCGGCCCGGTGGTCGATGAGGTGGCGCTGCACCGCGCGCTGACCGACGGCACGATCGCCGGCGCCGGCCTCGACGTGTTCGACCAGGAGCCGCCGGCGGTGAACAACCCGCTGTTCGCCCTGGACAACGTGATCCTGACGCCGCACTACGCGGGGCCGACCTGGGACAACCAGTACACCCGCTTCCGCAACGGCTTCGACAATGTCCAGCGGGTGGCGCGCGGCGAGAAGCCGCTGTGGGTGATCCCCGAGCTGCGGGACTGAACCCCAGGGGGAGGCCGGCGGTTGCGGGGCGGGGCGGCGGCGGCTATGGCGCGCGGATCGGAGAACCCCATGACCGTCCGCACCCGCTTCGCCCCCAGCCCCACCGGGCTTCTGCACATCGGCGGCGCCCGCACCGCGCTGTTCAACTACCTGTTCACCCGCCACCACGGCGGGGAGTTTCTGCTGCGCGTGGAGGACACCGATCGCGCCCGCAGCACCGAGGAAGCGACACGGGTGATCCTGGAGGGGCTCGACTGGCTCGGCCTGTCGCCGGATGCCCCGCCGGTGTTCCAGTCCACCCGTGCCGCCCGGCATGTCGAGGTGGCGCACGCGCTGCTCGCCGCCGGCCAGGCCTATCGCTGCTGGTGCACGCCTGACGAACTGGCCGAGATGCGCGCGGCCGCGACCGCCGCCGGCCGGGCGCCGCGCTACGACGGGCGCTGGCGCGACCGCGACCCGGCCGAGGCGCCCGCCGGCGTCGCCCCCGCCATCCGCCTGAAGGCCCCGCGCGACGGGGAGACGGTGGTGGAGGATCTGGTGCAGGGCAGCGTCCGGGTGGCGAACGCCGAAATGGACGACATGATCATCCTGCGCAGCGACGGCACGCCGACCTATCTGCACGCGGTGGTTGTGGACGACCACGACATGGCGATCACCCATGTGATCCGTGGCGACGACCACCTGACCAACACCTTCCGCCAGGTGCAGATCTACCAGGCGATGGGCTGGGAGATGCCGCGCTTCGCGCATATCCCGCTGATCCACGGCGCCGACGGAGCAAAACTGTCCAAGCGCCACGGCGCCGTCTCGGTGCTGGAATTCCGCGAGCAGGGCTTCCTGCCGGAGGCGCTGTGCAACTACCTGCTGCGGCTGGGCTGGGGGCACGGCGATACCGAGGTGATCGGGCGGGAGGAGGCGGTCGCGCTGTTCGACCTGTCCGGCGTGGGCCGCGCGGCGTCGCGCATGGACTACGCCAAGCTCACCCATCTGAACGGGATCTACCTGCGCGCCGCGGACGACGAGCGGTTGACGCACGACGTGCTGGAACGCCTGGCGCGCCGCGGCGATCTCGCCGTGGGTGGAATCGCCGCGGCGCGCATCCGCGCGCTGATGCCGGGGCTGAAGGAGCGGGCGAAGACACTGGTGGAACTGGCGGACTCGGCCTCGTTCCTGGTCCGGACGGTGCCGTTGCCGCTGGAACCCAAAGCGGCGGCGGCGCTGACGCCGGAGGCGCGGATCATGCTGCGCGATCTGGCTCCGGCCCTGGCGGCAACCGATTTCTCGGCGGCCGGCCTGGATGCTGCGCTGCGGCAGTTCGCCGAAACGACCGGGCGCAAGCTGGGCCAGGTGGCGCAACCGCTGCGCGCGGCGCTGACCGGCAGCACCATGAGTCCGGGAATCGATGCCACCCTGGCCGCGCTGGGGCGCGAGGAAGCGCTGGCGCGGATGGCCGCCGTTTCCGGCTGAGCGGCGGGGCGCGGGCGGATATTGCTATTTATCAAAACTATCGAGTATGAACGTAGGAACCCATATCTATCAACACCATGAGATAGATTTCTTGCGTCCGTGACCGTCGCGGCGCGACACGAAATTTTGTTCACCACCGCTTTTGGCCGTTGACGCCAGCACATAGGGATGCCACGCTCCGGGCGCATGGAAGGCTTGAGGAATTAGCAAATAAGCTAGGCGGCCTCCAGCCGGTGCGGGCAGGGAAGGAAAAAAGAACCAATGAAGCAGGTCAGTCGGCGATCCGTTCTCGGAGCATCGCTTGGGGCCGTCGCAGCGGGCACCC
>JAJZVS010000058.1 GCA_021845555.1 Pseudomonadota bacterium | reverse complement strand
GGCCGAGGACCACGCCCTGGCCGGCGCCCGGCGGCTGGCGGCGGAACTCGCCGCCCGCGCGCCGCTGTCGCAGCGCGGCGGCAAGCTGACGCTGGAATCGCTCGCACGCGGGGAAGCCACCGCCCGCGCCGGCGAAATCGCCGCAGCCCAGAAGACCGCCGCGGACAGCGCGGACTACCGGGAGGCCACCGCTTCTTTCCTGGAAAAGCGCCCGCCGGTGTTCCGCGGTCGCTGAGCGGCGATCTCCCGCCCCAGCCAGTCGGCGAAGCGGGCGCTGTAGCGCCGGGCGCCGCGCGGATTGAGGTGGGAGAAGCCGTCGCCGAAGAACCGGTCGGGCCAGTGCGGCATGACCGCACCGATCACGCGGAAGTTCGGGTACCGCACCGCGGCGGCCGTCAGGTAGGCGCGAAACCCCGCCCGCACCGCCGGCCGCACCGCATGCCAGGTGGCCCGGTTCATCGGCATGGCGACGAAATCCACCGTCACGCCCTGCGCTGCCGCCAGCCGCAACAGGCGGCGGAAATACCAATCCAGCACCGGCAGCGGCCGGAACCGGCGCAGTCTGCCGTCCGCCGCCACCGCGTTCGATCCAGCCTGGGTACCGAAGAAATACTGCCCGCCGGCAGCGGTAACTTCGCGCAGACGCTGGCGGTTCTCCCACCACCGCAGGAAGCCCCCCGCGCGGGCCAGCGGGGCGAAATAGAGCGAGGGGAAGCGCACCGCATACAGCGCGGCGCGCACCCGGGGTGTCAGCCCGTCCGATCGGCGCATGTTCCAGATCGATCCGTCGTGCAGCCGGGCAGAGACGCGGCGGACCTGAGCGACCTCGGCGGCGGACAGGAAGCCGAAGGCCACGCTGCGTTCCCAGAACAGATCAGGGCGGGTGAAATGCCCGGCGTCGAACGACAGGATGACGCGACGCGGCGGATGCGGGCAGGCGAGCGCGCGGCGCAGCGCGGCATAGGCCTCGATCGGCTCCCCGCCGCCCACGGCAAGATTGGTAGTGCGCACCGGCATCCGTGCCGGCATGATATCGACCGCGGCCCGGGAATCGCCCAGCACCAGGACGCGGCCGAGGGTACAGCCAGCCAGCATACGCTCTTTGGCCAGCCAGGCCGGATATTCCGGATCGAGATAGGCGAGCGGCATGAAGGCGACCCAGGCCCACACCAGCGCGAAGGTCACGATCCCGGCTGCGCCGGCCAGCGCCAGGTAGCGGCGGGGTCGCAACGGGATCGGCTCAGAACCGGAAATACAGGAACTCACTGGTCCCCCCGAGCGCCAGCAACCCGAGCGCGCCGGCCCCGCCCAGCGCCAAGGCCCAGGGCAGGCTCGGCTGCCACGCGAGACCCGGCCACGGCCCTGCCCGCACCGCCGCCCCCAGCGCCGGGGCGAAACTGCGCATGATCTGCTGCGTCGTGGGCGCAAACCAGACGATCCCATAAAGCGCCGCCAGCCAGCCGAGCGCGCGCGCCAACCGCAGCATCGCGCGGAGATCGCCCGGCGCCGGCAGCGCGACGGCAAGCCCGTGCATCCCCACCATGCCCCCCAGCACCTGCCCGGCCACGCCGAGCGTGGGCGCGCGGAACACCACCGCGCCGGCCAGCACGGCAAGATAGGTCACCGCGATCCGCCCGACCCGGCCACGGGGCCCATCGCTCCGCCGCATCGGGCCGAACACCCGCCAAGCATGGTTGATGGTCAGATAGACCGCGTGCAGCACGCCGAAGGCGATGAAGGTCCGCCCGCTGCCGTGCCAGATGCCGGCCAGGGTCATGGTGATCCCGATCGGCAGCGCCACCATCGCGGCGAACCCACCCGCCGTCCCCTGCCCGACCCGCCCGACCTGCCGCCCGCGCGCCGCCCGCCGCCGGGTGATGGCCAGCGCGATCGGGTTGAACAAGTAGAGGGTCAGGTAGCGCGTCAGCGTCATGTGCCAGCGCTGCCAGTAGTCGATCACGCTCTCAGCCCTGTACGGCGCGTTGAAATTCAGCGGGAACCGCAGGTTGAACAGCCGCGCCAGCCCGATCGCCATGTCGGAATAGCCGGAGAAGTCAAAATAGAGTTGCAGCGAGTAGGACGCCGCCGCCTGCCAGGCGCCGGCCAGGCCCAGCGCGCCGGGATGCGCGAAACCCGCCGCCACGACCGGGGCCAGTGGGTCGGCCAGCAGGCATTTCTTCAGCAGCCCGATGGTGAAGATCGCCGAGCCGACCGCGATATTCTCCCCCGACGGGCGCCATGTCCGGGCTTCGGCGAACTGCGGCATGATCTCCCGGTGGTGCAGGATCGGCCCCGCGACCAGATGCGGGAAGAAGGTCACGAACAGCAGGTAGTCGCGCAGGCCGCGCGCGCGCGCGGTGCCGGCGCAGCAGTCGATCAGGTAGCCGATCTGGGTGAAGGTGAAGAAGCTGATGCCGAGCGGCAGCGCCCCGCCGCCCCACCCGCGCGGCAGGCCCAGAAAGCCCAGCAGGTCGGCCAGATATTTGTAATAGACCAGCGCGCCCAGATCGGCGGCGATCGCTGCCCCCAGCAGCCAGGCCTGCAACCGTGGCCGCCCCCGCGCGGCGGTGATGCCGCGCACGGCGGCGTAATTACCCCCGACCGAGCCCAGCAGCACCGGCAAGAACACCGCGTTGCCCCAGGCATAGAAGCCGATCGAGGCGGCCACCAGCCATCCCGCCGCCGCCGGCGGCCCGCCGAACCGCGCGGCGACGAAAAATCCGCCCAGCGCCAGCGGCAGGAACGCCAGCAGGAAGGCATAGGAGTTGAACAGCACCGGTGCGACGGGATCAGGCGGCGGCGCGCTTGGCCTCGATCAGCCGCAGCAGATCGCCAACGCGTTGCAGCGCCTCGATCTCGGCGGCCTGGAAGGTGATGCCGAAGCGGCACTCCGCCTCCACCACCAGGGCGATATGCGCCATCGAATCCCAGCCGGGCACGTCCTCCGCCACGGTATCGCGGGTGACGGTGAGGGCGGGATCGTCCAGCACGCTGCGGAGGATCTCGGTGAGCTCCGCCAGCACATCCCCTCCTGACGCGACCTGGGGCACGGCGAGCGGAACGGAACGGGCGCGTGCGGCCGGGGTCAGGAGCATCGGGCGCCTCCTCGATCGGGTGAGGCGGCAGGCTAGACGGCAAGTTGCTTACAAACCTTTAACGCGCGCGACCGCCGGCGGGCGGATCACACCCGCCAGGGAATCTCCGCTGGCGGCGGGGCAGTCGGGTCCACCCGGATCTGCTCCCCGTTCTGGATGCTGAGGCCGGTCATCGACATGATGAAGCCCCAGTGCGTCACCACTAGGGTATTCTCCCAATCCGGCAGCGCCGCCATCTCGGCCCGGAACAGCGCCGCGCGGTCGATCACCGAAGCGGCCGGTTCCGGCACCACCGGCCACCAGATCTCGTCGAGGGTGGAGAAATCGTGCCCGGGCCAGGCCTCGGCCAGGGCGCTGCGCGACGTGCCGATATCGCAGGCGAACGCCCCGCGCTCGCGCACGATCGGGTTCACCACCACCGGCACGCCCAGCACGCGGGCCACCGGTTCGGCAGTCTGCAACGCCCGCGTATAGGGGGAGACCACGATCCGCGCGATCGGTTCGCCGGCCAGCCGCCGCGCGGCGTCCTCCGCCTGCGCGTGACCGAGCTCGGTCAGCTTCGGATCCGCGATCCCGGGGTCTCGCTTGGTGGCGGAGAAGTGCAGATTGAACTCGCTCTGCCCGTGGCGCAGGAGAATCATGTCCGGCCCCTTACAGACGGGCGGTCCCGCCCGCAACCCCGCCCCCTGCACCTCCCCTGGGGGCAGGAATCGTTTGTCACCGCGCCTCCGCACCCCTATCTGCTGGACGGGCGAGGAGAGTGCAGCGATGAATACCGGTGGATTTCCTGTCGATCTGGTCCTGTTCGGGATGATCGCCGCCTTTCTGGTGCTGCGCCTGCGCAGCATCCTGGGGCGACGCACCGGGTTCGAGCGCCCGACCCAGTTCCAGGCGCCGCAAGCCGGCGCCCCGGTTGGCGCCCCGGTGATCGAAGGACGGGCCGAGCCGGCATCCCCTCCGGCGGCGCGCCGCGCGCTCCCCGACCCGTCCACCCCGCTGGGCCAGACCCTGATGCGGATGAAGGCGCTGGACCCCAGCTTCGATCCGGCAGCCTTTCTGGACGGGGCGGAGCGCGCCTTCCGCCTGATCGTCGGCGGCTTTGCCGGCGGCGACCGGGCGAGCCTGCGCCCCCTGCTCTCGGACGACGTGTTTCGCTCCTTCGATCAGGCGATCGCCGCGCGGGAGGCCGCCGGACATGTGCAAGTCAGCGAGATCCGCGCCGTCCCGACCGCGGCGATCGAGACCGCCGAGCTGCGCGGGACCGACGCCCATATCGGCGTGCGCTTCGTCTCCGACCAGGTCAGCCTGACGCACGACAGCGCCGGCCAGCCGGTCGCGGGCACCGACGCGGTGACCGAGATCACCGATATCTGGACGTTCGAGCGCGACCTTCGCACCAGCGACCCGACCTGGCGGGTGATCGCGGTGCGCGGAGCCTGATCGCCTCCCGCTTGCTTCCCGGCTGCGCCTTGCGCAGTGTGCGCCGATACGGCGGGGAGACGAGCGATGAAGACACGAGCAGCCGTGGCACGTCAGGCAGGCGCGCCCCTGAGCGTCGAGGAAGTGGACCTCGCCGGCCCGCGCGCGGGCGAAGTGCTGGTGGAGATCAAGGCCACCGGCATCTGCCATACTGACGAATACACGCTCTCCGGCGCCGACCCGGAAGGATTGTTCCCCGCCATCCTCGGCCATGAGGGCGCCGGCGTGGTGGTCGATATCGGGCCGGGCGTCACCAGCGTCGCCAAGGGCGATCACGTCATCCCGCTCTACACGCCCGAGTGCCGCCAGTGCGAATACTGCCTGTCGCGCAAGACCAACCTCTGCATCACGCTGCGCGCGACCCAGGGGCGCGGGGTGATGCCGGACGGCAGCAGTCGCTTCTCCTGCAACGGTGAGACGATCCATCATTACATGGGCACGTCCACCTTCAGCAACTTCACGGTGCTGCCGGAAATCGCGGTGGCGAAGATCCGCAAGGACGCACCGTTCGACAAGGTCTGCTACATCGGCTGCGGCGTCACCACCGGCATCGGCGCGGTGATCAACACGGCAAAGGTGGAACCCGGTGCGCGGGTGGTGGTGTTCGGCCTCGGCGGCATCGGCCTGAATGTGCTCCAGGGCGCGCGGCTGGCGGGCGCGGAGATGATCGTCGGCGTCGATCTCAATCCCAACCGCCGCGCGATCGCCGAGAAATTCGGCATGACGCATTTCGTCAACCCGTCCGAGGTCGGCGGCGATCTGGTGCCCCATCTGGTGGACCTGACGAAGGGCGGCGCGGACTACAGTTTCGAGTGCATCGGCAACGTGCAGGTGATGCGCCAGGCGCTGGAGTGCTGCCATCGCGGCTGGGGCCAGAGCATCGTCATCGGCGTGGCCGGCGCCGGACAGGAGATCTCCACCAGACCGTTCCAACTGGTGACCGGCCGGGTCTGGAAGGGTACCGCTTTCGGCGGCGCGCGCGGTCGCACCGACGTGCCGCGGATCGTCGATTGGTATATGGAAGGGCGGATCAACATCGACGACCTGATCACCCACACGCTGCCGTTCGCCGAGATCAACGAAGGCTTCGACCTGCTGCGCAAGGGACAGTCGATCCGCACCGTGTTGACCTATTAGCTCCCATCGCCGCGCGCGAAAGGACCGCCATGCACGCCGATCCGATCGACGATGCGATCGCCTTCCTGACGCGGCCGGCCTGGCCCACGCCGGTGCTGTGGCTGTTGCTGCTCGCCAGTCTCGCCATTGCGTTGCGTGCCTGGCGCCATATTCCGGTCCGCCACGGCGCGCGCGAGCCGGTGATCTGGCTGCTGCGCGTGCTGGTCGGCTTCCTGTGGTGGCAGCAGTCGCTCGGCAAGCTGCCGCCCGGACAGGACCGCGTGCTCGAATGGATGCAGTTCGAGGTGGGGCACGCCGCGCTCGGGCTGCGCCAGCCGCTGCTGCGAATGATCGTCCTGACCCATTTCGCGCTGTTTGCCCCGTTCATCTATGCGCTCCAGGCGGGGATCGCGACGTCGCTGTTGCTGGGGCTGTTCACCCGCCTGTTTGCGGCGCTGGGCGCGGTCTATGCGCTGGCGTCCTGGCTCGGCCTGTATGGGGCGCCGCACAGCAACCCGTGGGGGCAGATGATGCTGGTCGTGGTGATGATCCTGTTCGTCGTCGATCCGCCCGGCCGCGCGCTCGGGATCGACGCGGTGCTGCGCCGCCGGCTGCGCCCGGCACGGCTGCTGCGGCTGCTGGCCTGAGGGGCCGCCCTACCCCTCCTGGTCCGGGGTATCGCCCGCCGGCGCACGCTTCCAATCCGGCACGGTGCGGCGGAAGCGCGGCGGGCCGTGGCGCATCGGAGAGGCCGGTGCCCCGGCCGGCGCGGCCGGCACACCCCCGCTCCCCACCGGACGTTCCGCGAACCGTCCATGTTGCAGCAGCCGGTCGTACAGCACCAGCGCGCCGGCCACCGCCAGATTGAGGGAGAAGCGGGTGGGGATCCGCACGACGTGCCGGCAGCGCGCGAGCACCGCCGGCGACAGGCCGGATCGCTCCGGCCCGAGCACATAGGCCGCACTCAGCGGATGGCGAAACGACGGCAGGTCAATCGCCCCCTCGACCAGTTCCACCCCGACCAGAGCGCATCCGGCGGGCAGCGTCAGCGCGGCGGGATCGGCAAAGCGCCACAGCGGCACATGCGCGGGCGTTTCGGCGGTGTCGGCTTGCCGCGCGGCCCGCGCATCCCAGCCGGCGCCGATCGTGAAACAGAACGCCGCATCGAACGCATGCGCGGTGCGCAGCAGCGCGCCGACATTGGCGGATTTGGAGACGCCCTCCACCCCGATCCCGAAATACCCTCGACCGCTGGCGCCCTGCATGCGCCCCGGTCTATGCCCCGTCCATGACCGATGCAACCGACGCCCGCCTCGCCGCCCAGTACGAAGCCTACCCCTACCCGCAGCGCGACCCGCGGGAGGAGGCCAAGCGCCTGATCGTCGGCAGCCCCGGCCATCTGCGCGAGGTGGACCATTGGGTGTTCGGCGCCACCCGCGCAACCAGCCGGCCGCTGCGCGCGCTGATCGCCGGCGGCGGCACCGGGGATGCCACCATCATGCTCGCCCAGCAGATGGCCCGCGCCGGGCGCCCAGGCTCGGTCACCTGGCTCGACCGCTCCGGCGCCGCGCTCAAGGTCGCGCAGGCGCGCGCTGCGGTGCGAGGACTGACGAATATCGTCTGGGAGCAGCGCTCGCTGCTCGCACTGCCCGGCTCGGGCCTCGGCGCGTTCGACTACATCGACTGCTGCGGCGTGCTGCACCACCTGCCGGACCCGGCGGCCGGACTCGCGGCGTTGGTGTCCGTGCTGGCGCCGGGCGGTGGCATCGGGCTGATGGTCTACGCGCCACACGGGCGCACCGGCGTTTACATGCTGCAGGACGCGCTCGCCCTGCTCGCCCCGCCGGAGGAAGCCGGCCCCGCCCGCATCGAAACCGCCCGCCGCGTGCTGCGCCACCTGCCGGAGACCGCGTGGTTCCGCTTCAACCGCAACTTCCAGGACCACATCACCGGCGGCGACGCCGGGGTCTACGACCTGCTGCTGAACCCGCGCGATCGCGCCTACACGGTGCCGCAACTGCTCGCGTTGCTCGATGGCGCCGGGCTGGAGGTGGCGGCCTGGATGGAGCCGATCCGCTACGATCCGCTGCCACTGTTGCCCGATCCCCGGCTCCGTGCCCGGGCCGAGCGGCTGGACCCAGCGGCCCGCGCCGCGCTGGCCGAGGCGCTGGCCGGCAACATGAGCATGCACGTGCTGTATTGCCGGCGCATCGGCGAGCCGGCGACACGGGCCGATCCCATGGACCCTGCCGCCGTTCCGGTCGGGCGCGAGGTGCCCGGCCCCGAACTCGCCCGCTTCATCCTGCCGGACGGCACGATCAGCCTGGTGATGGACGGGCTGCGCGTGCCGCTGCCCCTGCCGCCGCTCGCCGCCGCGATCCTTGGCCTCACGGACGGGGTGCGGAGCGTGGGAGAGATCGCGGCCGCGCTCGCCCCGCGCGCCGGGGCGGAGGCGTTCGCCCGCGCCTGGCGGCAGATGTATCCCGTGCTGGAACACGCCAACCGCCTGCTGCTGGTCCCGCCGCCCGGCTGACCCCCGGCCGGCCCTCCCGCGCGCGGATCAGTTCTTGATCCGCACGGTCAGGTCGAACGTCACCGGATGATCGGGCATGCCGGGGCCGAAGGGCGGCAGCCGCGTCGCGCGCACCGCCGCCAGCGCGGCGCGGTCGATCGGGCCCGCGCCGGAGGAGCGCGCGACCGAGACGCCGAGCAGCGCGCCGTTGGGCGCCACGCGGATCGCCACCACGGTCTTGCCGGACAGATGCATCATCTGCACCGACTCCGGCACGACCAGCCTGGACTGCACGCGGCCGTTCAACTCGGCGGCGTAGCGCATCACCATGCTGGCGACCTCGGCCGGAGAGGGCGCCGGCGGCGTGATGGCGCGCATCGGCGGCGGCTCCGGCCGAGGCGGGACCGGATGGTGCGGGACCGGGCGCGGACGCGGCGGCGGCGGCCGATGGATCACCCGCTTCGGCGCCGCCCGCGGGGGCGGCGGCGGCGGCGGGGGCTTGGGCAACGGCTTCGGCGGCGGCGGGGACGGGGGCGGCGGCTTGGGTTTGGGGGGCGGCGGGGGCGGCGGCTTCGGCTTCGGCGGCGGAGGCGGCTTGGGGACCGGCGGCTTCGGCTTCGGCTTGGGCGCCAGCATGGCGATCTTCACCCGCTGCGGATGCGGTGCCGCGACCACGCCTTTGCGCGCGGCGAAATGAACCAGCGCGCCGATCAGCGCCAGTTCGATCACCGCCGCGGCCACCAGCGGGCGCAGCAGGCTGCGCCGCGGCGGCAGGGGGAACGGCGAAGCAGCTTCCGGCACGCGATCGAGCGGCGGGCGCTCGGACGCGCCGGGCAGACGGCGACGGGACATCGGCGTCAGGGCTTCGATCCGGGGGGGCCGGCCTGGGACGCAGATGCGGCGGCGGCAGCGGCCGGAGCCAAGGGGGCCGCGGCAGACTGGCCTGCGGAAGGTTGGGCCGCCGCTGAGGGCGCAGCTGGCGACGCAACGGCCGGGGCCGGAGCTGCCGCCGCCGACGGCGCGGATACGCCGGCGGAAGCCGGACTGGCAGAGCCGCCCCCAGCCGTGGCCGGAGCGTCAGCACCGGCCCCGCCCGCCGCGCCACCGGGCTGGGCCGCCACGCCGATGTCGTTCACGCCGGCCTTGCGCGCGGCATCCATCACCGCCACGAAATGCTGGAACGCGACGTCCTTGTCGGCAGCGATAGTCACCTGGGTCTTGGCCGGATCGCCGTCCCCAGCGAGCAGCGCAGTCAGCGCGTCAGGAGTGAGCTCCGCGCCTTTCACGTGGATCGATCCATCCGCCAGCAGGTTCACCGTGACCTTCGGGTGCGGTAGATGCTTGGCCTGGCTCGACTGCGGCAACTGCAGGCTGACGCCCGCATCGGGGATCATCTGCAGCGTGACGATGATGAAGAACACCAGAAGGAACAGCATCACGTCGATCATCGGAATGATCTCGATGCGTCCCTTGCGATATTCGAAATAGCGCAGCGCCATGGTCTATTCCCCGGCGGCGACGGCGTGCAGGGAGGGTATTCCGCCCCCCGCGCCGGGCCGCAGCGCCGTGGTGCCCGGCGTGCAGCGGTTCATCACCATGGTCTTGAGCGTGTCGAGTTGGTGGATCACCAGCCGCACGCGGTTCGACAGCGCGTTGAACGCCACCAGCCCGAGCATCGCGATGAAGATCCCCGAGGCGGTCGCGACCAGCGCGTTGGCGACGCCGCCGGTGACCGCGGTCGGCGCATGCCCGGGCACCGCAAGCACCGAGAAGGCATGGAACATGCCAAGGATCGTGCCAAACAGGCCAAGCAGCGGCGACAGCGTCACAACCGTATCCAGCACCCACAACCCGCCATCAAGGCGCGGGGCGATCAGCATGATGGTCTCGTCGAGCCGGCTCTCCAGCGCGTCGAACTTCAAGTCCATATGATCATGCGCGGTAGCGAGCAGCGCGGCTTCGGGCAGCGCGCCGGCCTTGTCGCGCAAGTCGGCAAGCTCTGGCAGGCCCAGCGCGGCGTAGGCGCCCACTTCCGCGACCAGGCGCCCGCCGCGCAGGATGGTGCGGCGGAGGAACCAGAACCGGTCGAGCATCACCGCCAGAGCCACGAGCAGCAGCACGGCGAGCGCATAAAGAACCCCGTCCGAGTAATTGGCGAGGTGAATGAGATAGGCGACAGTCATCGCCGGAGTCTCCTGGATCAAACGATGAGGCGACGCCTACAGGACGCCGCCGCCGCCGTGTGTGAAGGATCGATGTCAGTCGGAGCCCCGCAGGCGCGAAGGAGCGACGACACGCGCCCCTCGCGGAAGTGCCGGAACTCCTTTGCCCGCCCCGGCCCGATCGCATGCCGGGCCGGAGCAGGCCGGGGTCTCAGAAGCGGAAGCCGACGGTGCCGTAGATCGTGAACGGTGCCCCCGGATAGGCCATGGTGTAGCCCTGCGTGGCAGTTCCGAAATAGCCGCCGGCGGAGATCACCTCGTAGATGTTATGTTGGGAATTCAGCACGTTGAGCGCGGTCAGCTTCAGGTCCATGTAGCGGGTACCCAGGCCGCCGGGCAGATGCAGCGGCACGGTTGCCTTCACCGCCAGGTTCAGCGTTCCGTAGGCGGGCATGGTCTGGTTGCTGGGCGCGCTGGTGATGTCGTTGAAGATATACTGCGAACCGACGAACTGGTACCATGCCCGCGGCTCGATCAGCACGCCATGGGTCAGGAGGTCGTAATAGGCTCCCGCGTTGAACGTCGCGGCGGGCACGTAAGGCACGTTGGAGCCGTTGTAGGAAACACCCCCTGTCACGTAGCTGGTGTAGTGCGCTTCCTGGATGCTGCCGTTGCCGAATACGTGCAGCTGGAAGATCGGGTTGTCGTCGAAGAAGAAGTTCACGCCGTCATAGACCGACGTGCCGCTGGCCGACAGGGCGTTGCCGCTGGCGAGCGCGATGTTGATGAACTGCTTGGCGTAGCGCAGGTGGAAATAGGACGCGCCGAAGATGAAGTCGTTCAGGACGCTGAGATGCGGCACATGCACCTTGAAGCCCATCTGATAGTACTGCGCCATCGCCGCGTGGTACGCTGACGGATCGTATTTCTGGAACAGCCCGCCGCCGCCGCCCATCGCCGGCGCAGCCGTGGAAATCTGGTAGCCGCCGTAAACGTTCAACCACGGCAGCGGGTTCACCGACACGTCGATCGAGGGCTCGATCGCGTTGCTGCTCTGGTGGCCGCCGCAGTTCGAGCTCTGGTCGTTGGTGTTCACACCCGGCGTGCCGAAGGCGCAATAGCCGTTATGATACAGCACCACCCCGGGGGCGTAGGCAAAGTCCTGCGCGGTCGAGTTCGAGTAGCCGACCTGGTAGTTGACCAACCGGATACCCGGCGTGATGTGCAGCATCGGGATCGGATGGATATCGTCCTGCAGGAACAGGGCCGTGTCGTCCTGGTTGAAGTACGAAGACCGGAACGTGCCCCCGATGTTCACCGTCGTCTTGCTGCCGCCATTCGCGGGATTGTAAAAGTTGTTGCGGCTATTATAGAGCGTGTGGATATAATAAGCGCCGACGTCCACGGTGTTGTACGGCAGCTTTTCGGTCAGCCAGAGCTTGTCGCCAAAGGAGTTGGTATAGGGGTTGTTGTACTCGTATTCTGTTGGCCCCAGATTGAACGCATCGGTCAGCCGGGAGTGCAGCCGGTCGATGTGCATGAACCAGGTCAGGTTATGCAGGGTCGTGGTGTCGTCCAGGCGGAAAGTGCCCCGACCGTACACCAGCGCCATCGTGTTGTAGTCTTTCTTGTCGTAAGTCGAAAACGGCAAGGTGCTGTAGAAGCCCGAGGTCTGCTGGCTGTACAGCTGTGTCCCGGCCGGCCCCGTCATGGTGATGCCGGCAACCGGCGTCGTCGGGATCACCGGCGGGCGATAGCCGCCGCTGTGCGCGTAATAGCCGCCGAACTCCAGGCTGCCGGACTGGAACGTCTTGATGGTCTTCAGATAGATCGCGTAGTTCTCGGACGGGCTGGTGAACCCGTCCGGCGCGGTGCGATAGCTGTCGCCGTTGCCCAGGCCACCCGCCAGCACCGTGGACCAGCCATGGTAGGTGCCGGTGTTCAGCCGGAAATCCATGTTCTTCTGGTTGTAGCTGCCGTAGGTCATCTCGACCTCGCCGCCCGGCTTGGTCGTCGGCTGCAGCGGCGTGAACTCCAGCCCGCCGCCGATGTTGTTGAACCAACGGTCCGACGCCGCCCCGGGGCCGTAGGTCACGTTGGTGTTCTGGATCAGGCTCATCTGTGGAATCGTGTTGGATTGCCAGAGATTCGTCGCCGGGTCGGCGATCGGCACGCCATCGAAGGTCACCGCGAGCGAGCCGTTGTCGGTGTAGCCGGCGAACCCGCCCCAGCCCTGGTGCACCCCGTTGATCGAAACGGTGTTCTTGGTCGATCCGGTGTTGCCGTAGCCGGTCACGTTGGCGCCCGGCGCATAGGACAACACCTGCGCGGCGCCGCCCACCGGCCCGGCGGCATCCATCTGCGCGCGATCCATGACGCGCACCGTCTGGTTCGACTTGAAGACCTTCTTCTTGCTCGGTTGCTGCGTCGCGCCCTGGGGGCTCGTCGCCGTACCGGTGGCGCTCACCTCGCCGGCGTTCACCGTGCTCTGCGCCATCGCCGCGGGGCCGCCGGCCGCCACTGCCAAAACGATCGAAACTGCCGTGCCGGCAAGAAGCCGGCTCCGCCTGCTGAAGCTGCGTTGCATATCCCTCTCCCGCGGCCCGATTCAGGTGCCGTCCGGGCGGGGCATTAGGCGCCTGGGAAAGAGACGTCCACATCGACCATCAGTTGCAGTCGCAAAGGACGATAGAAATGCCTAGTCCCCGACTACGTATTTGCGGTATGTTACCGTTTGTTGGAGAATTGGTGACAGCCAGCGGTCACACCCCGCGCCGCACCCGTCACGCGCTGCCGAACGCCACCATCACCACGCCGGCCACCACCAGCAGCAACCCGGCCACATCGCCGCGCCGCAGCCGCTCCTTGAGATAGAAGCGGCTGAACCCGAGCGTGAACACCACCTCGATCTGTCCCAGCGCGCGCACCAGCGCCACGTCCGTCAGCGTGAAGCCAGTGAACCAGCAGGCCGAGCCCAAAGAAAACAGCCGCCCC
>JAJZVS010000057.1 GCA_021845555.1 Pseudomonadota bacterium | reverse complement strand
ATGGTGTTCGAGGGTGGCGGCAAGGGCCGGTCCTCGGTGCCGAACCACGCGCCGCGGACCGCCCATGCGCCGGCTTCGCCCGAACCCGGATCGCGGGCCGCCGGGTCTCCGTCCGTCATCCCGCCGCCCCGTCCGGCGCCGCCGCCGATGCCCCAGGGGGTGCCTCAGCGGGTGCCCCAGGGGGTGCCCCAGGGGGTGCCCCAGGGAGCGCCATCGCCGCCGCCGACCCCGGCCGCGCCACGGACGGCGCCCGCCCCATCCCATCCGGCCCCATCCCATCCGGCCCCATCCCATCCGGCGGTCCCGCCGCCCGCGGTGGCCCCGGCTCCCGCGGCGCCGGCGCCCTTGGTCGCGCCGCGGGCCATCGCCCCCACCCTGCCGCTTCCGCCGCCGCCGCCCGTGCGGCCGCAGGCTCGGGCGCATGCCGCTCCGCCCCGTCCCGCCCCGGCTCCGGCCCACGCTTCGCTTCCGGCGCGGTTCCCGGCGCCGATGGCGTTCTCCTTCGGAGCGCCGCATCCCTCGGCGCACGCGCCCCCCCATCCCGCGGTGCCGTCCCGCGCCAGCCCTGGAGGCCCGAACCGGGGCATCGATCTGTCCTTCGCCCCGAACGGGTCGGGCGCCGACCGGCTCAGCATCGCCGGCCTGCTCGACCACGACGGCGTCGGCACCGACTGGACCAACGCGTTCTCAGCCTGGCTGGCGCGCCACACGTACTACCCGAGCGACGCCGGGATGCTTGGCGAGCACGGCGATGTGGTGGTGGAGTTCGTGGTCGAGGCGGACGGGGCCGTGCGCTCCCTGCATCTCGTGACCAGTTCCGGCCATCCGCTGCTCGACACCGCGACCTTGGCGATGTTCCGCGACGCCCGGCTGCCGCCGCTCAACCCGGCGGACGGAGCGCGCCTGCCGATCCATTTCACCATGCACTACATCATCCGGCGCTGAACCGCCGGTGGTCCGGCGCGGCCCGGCGGGGCTACGCGGCGGCGCTACGCGGCCGCGGCCGGCTCCGCTGCGTGCAGCAGGCCGATCAGCCGCGCCAGTGTCGCCTTCAGCTCGGTGCGCTTGACCACCATGTCGATCATGCCATGCGCCAGCAGGTATTCGGCGCGCTGGAAGCCCTCGGGCAGTTTCTCGTGCACCGTCTGCTCGATCACCCGCGCGCCAGCGAAGCCGATCAGCGCGCCCGGCTCGGCGATGTGGATATCGCCCAGCATGGCGAAGCTCGCGGTCACGCCGCCGGTCGTCGGGTCGGTCAGCACGATCACCACCGGCTGCTTTGCCTGCCGCACCAAGCGCAGCGCGAGCACCGTCTTCGGCATCTGCATCAGGCTGATCGCGCCTTCCTGCATGCGCGCCCCGCCCGAGGCGGTGAACACGATCAGCGGCGCCTCCTGCAGCACCGCCAGCCGCGCCGCGGCCACCAGGCCCTCGCCCACGGCGGCGCCCATCGAGCCGCCCATGAAGCCGAATTCCATCGCCGCGATCACCGCCTTGCGGGATTCGATGGTGCCGTGCGCCACCACGATCGCGTCGTCGAGGTGGGAGGCCTCGCGCGCCTCCCGCAGCCGGTCGGCGTAGCGCTTCTGGTCGCGGAACCGCAGCGGGTCGGCCGGCACTTTCGGCAACTCGATGCGGGTGAAGCTGCCGGGGTCGAAGGTCCAGGCCAGCCGCTCGGTCGCGCGCGCGCGCATGTGGTGGCCGCAATGCGGGCAGACCCGGAGGTTCGCCTCCAGGTCGCGGGCGAAGATCATCTGCTGGCAGGCGGGACATTGCTGCCAGAGGTTGTCCGGCACCTCGCGCCGCGCGAACAGCGTGCGGATCTTCGGCCGGACGTATTCCGTGAGCCAGCTCACCGCGATGCGACCTTGGGGTTCGGCATGATTGCTCCTGTCGGGCCCGAGATTGGCGCACCCCTGGGTGGCGCAAGACGATCCGGACGGGCCGGGGGATCGGGCGGGCCCGACCGGTTCCGCCTGGGTTCTTCCGCAAACCGCGCGCTTGCGCAAGCATCCCCGGCGCGCGGCGCAGTTGCGTCACGGCTCGCCGGGCGGCCGGCGGCGGGCCGCCCCTGTTCCGCCGCCTGCTCGCGGCGCTGAGGGGTCAGGCCGCGTCCTCGCGCCGGTCGCGCACTTTCACGTAGGCGAGAGCGGCGTGCTCCTCGCAATAGGGTTTGCCGGGGACGGAGCGGCCATCGCAGAAATGAAAGTCCCGCGTGCCCGGCTCGCCGATCGGCCAGCAGCAGGTCACGACCCGCCCGAACGGCCGGGACGCGACCGCCTGCAACGCGGCTCGGGCGCTGCCGGCCGTCGTCCGGGTGGCCGGCGTCTCCGGCACCGGCTTGAGCGCGGCCCCGGGGGCCGTCACGCGGGCCATCACGGGGGCCGATTCGGGGGCCGGATCCGGGACCGCCGGGTGGGAGGCTGCCATGGCGGTGGCGGCACGCTTGGCCTCGGCCGGAACCGCGCGGTCCGCCGCGCCGGAGATCGATGCCGAACTCCGCGCACTCGGGTGCAAAGCAGCAGGCGCCCCGGCGTCCGCGCGCGCGGCGGCACTGACCGGACGAGAGACCTCGGCCGCCGATGCGGCAAACACGGTGGGCGGGGGGGCCGACGTCGTGCCGTGGCCCGCCGTCGGGGCGGCGCTTTCCAACGGCGGCAAGGTGGTCCCCAAGGTCGCCCCGGTGAGCCGCGGCGTCGCGCCCGGCCGCGGCTTCGACCGCTGGCGGGGCGGGCCGTCCCAGTGGATCGGGGAGGGACGGGCCGACAGCTCCAACCGATGCGCTTTGCCGACCACGGCATTCTTCGATATGCCCAGCCGGCGCCCGATCTCCGCGGTGGACAGGCCGTCGGCCCAGAACGCCGTCAGCAGACGGATTGATTCCTCTGTCCACTCCATCTTGTGGCCCCCCGCTCATTTGGTGCCACATCTAGTAGCGGCAGCGCGCTGCCACAGCAAGCCCGGAAAGCGCGCCTGCCACAAAAACTTGTGGACAAACCGGGCTAGAACAACAACCCCTTGCGAAGCAGGCCGTGTACGCCCTTTTCCCGGTTGACCGTCTGCGTCACGTGGAAATCCACCGCCAGCGAGCAGAACTGGTAGGCCTGCTGGCGCGAGAGGTTGGTCCGCCCGGTGATGAAGGCGATCATCTCGCGTAGCGCGGTCTTCATCGCCACGTCCAGGTCCTCGTGCATGCCCATGGTGATGTAGTGGGTCGCGGTCTCCGCGCGCGGATAGCGCAGCGCCGGGTCGCGCGGCCCGCCGCCCTTGTGCAGGGACAGGCGGAAGGTGCCGGTCAGGAAGGTCTCCAGCGCGTTGATGCAGACCTCCCCGTCGCCCTGCACCCCGTGGCCGTCCCCGGCGGAGAAATTGGCGCCCGGCACGAACACCGGCAGGAACAGCGTGGCGCCGGCGCCGAGTTCCTTGTTGTCGAGGTTGCCGCCATGCGCGCGCGGCTCGATCGTCGAGATCGTGCCCCATTCGGGCGGCGGCGCCACCCCCATCACGCCGAAGAACGGCGCCAGCGTCAGTTCGGTGCCCCAGGGCAGGCGGCAGGTGCCGCGGGCGCGGTCGATCGGGATGTGGGACAGGTAGCGCTCCGGGAAATCCTCCGGCAGGGTGCCGACCAGCGGGCGGAAGCCGCAATAGCCCCAGTCGGCGCCGAATTCGATCGCCTCGACCTTCACTTCCAGCATGTCGCCCGGCTCGGCGCCGACGACCGCGACCGGTCCCGTCAGGATGTGCCCGCTCATGCGCGGCGGGTTGGCGGCGTGGATGGCGGCGAGGGCAGGGGGGATGGCGAAGCCCGACCCAGGCTGCGGCATCGCCTCGGGCGCGCCTGCGGCCACGCATTCCAGCGTGACGGTCTCGCCCGAGGCGATCGTCAGCAGCGGCGGATAGGCGGCGTCGAACGTGCCCCAACGGGTGGTGGCGGGGCTGGCGGCGAGGCGATGGGCGGGCATGCGGCGCTCCTGCTACGAAGGGACGGAATGGTGGCGAAATCGGAAGGGAAAGCCAAGTGGCGGTGATCCGGCGCAAAGCGGGACCGGACCAGCCGCTGCCCGGGCCGGCCATCGTGGCGGCGGTGGACGGGCGGTCTGCGCCCGATCGCTTCCCCCACCCGCCGGCGGCGGCGCGTGCCGCGCTCGATCGGCTGATCGCGCGCGATCCCGACCTGGGGCGTATCGAGGCAGAGGCCGGGCCGCTGCCCTGGCGGGTGCGCGCGCCGGGTTTCGCCGGGCTGTTGCAGGCGATCGTCGGCCAGCAGATCAGCAACCAGGCCGCCGCGGCGATCTGGCGCCGGCTCGCCGCGCTGCCGGGCGCCGGCGCGCCGGAGGGCCTGCTGGCGCTGGACGAGGCCGCATTGCGCGGCGCCGGGCTGTCGCGCCCGAAGGTCGCGCACGCCCGCGCCCTGGCCGATGCCTTCGTCGACGGCACGCTGCGAGCGGACGCGCTGGCGGCGCTGGAGGACGAGGCGGCGATCGCCGCGATCGCCGGCGTGCGCGGCCTCGGCCGCTGGACCGCGGAGATCTACCTGCTGTTCGCGCTCGCCCGCGAGGACGTGTTTCCCGCCGGCGACCTCGCCCTTGCCGCCGCCGCGGCGGATCTGAAGGGCCTGACGGCGCGGCCGAAGCCGCCGGCACTGCGCGCGCTGGCGGAGGCCTGGCGGCCGTCGCGGGCGCTGGCGGCGCGCCTGCTGTGGCACCACTGGCGCCATGTCACCGGCCGCCCGTCGATGGACGATCCGCCGGGCTGAACCGGCGCCAGCGCAAGGGTTTGTTCACGATTTGCCGGCAGGCTGCGCCGATGTCCGCAGCCACCTCCATCGCCTTGCCGCTGGTGCAGGCGTTCCATCCGGCGACCTTCCTCGAACGCGGGGTGGCGGTGGCGTTCACCACGCCGCATCTGGCCGGCGTGCGGGCCCGGCCGGCGGAGCGCGGCGGGATCGAGTTCATCGTGCCCAATCCCTCGGGCGGGCGCGGGGTCTATATTCTCGGCTGGCAAGGGGTCTGCCAGATCTGCCGGCCGACGGTGCACGATACGCGGCTGAACGCGCATCTGGCCGCGCTGCCCGCGGTCACGCCGGCGGCGCTCCGCCACGCCGCGCGGGAGGTGGCCGGGGAAGGCCTGGCCGGGCGGGAAGCGCAGGCTGCCGCCGCCGCCGGCCTCGCCGCCGAGGGCCAGGACCGGCTGGTCACCAATTTTCTGCTGCTGCTGGCCCTGGTCCGGCAGATGGAGCCGGAAGGGATGGGGGAACTCGCGGCGGGGCGGGGCTCGGCCTTCGATCTCGAGCAGCGGGCCCGGCGCAGCGTGGCGCGCATCGCGCCCCGGCTCGGCCGCCCCGCCGAGGCGATCGGCGCCGCGCTGGAGGAACTGGCTGCGGTGTTCGCCGGCATCGGCCTGCCGGGCCAGGCGCCGCCGCCGCGGATCGCGCGCCTGCTCGCCGGGCTGCGCCGGCTGCAACAGGACCTCGGCCCCTGGGTCCTGCGCACCGAGGTCGAGGCCGCCGCCCGCGCTTCCCTCGTCGCCGCCGGCGCCGCGCTGACCCTGACCTGCGCGGCGCAGACACTGAGCGAGGCGCAGGCGATGACCGCCGATATGGCCGAGGCGCTGCGGCGCTGGACCGACACGCCGGGGCGCGTCGCCGAACTTGTGGCGCGCCCGGAATGGCTGCTGGACGGGTGGGAGCCGATCTGCCTGCTCTGGACCTGCGCCGGCACGGATGCCGAGCGCAGCGCGGCGCTGGGGGAAATGGCGGCGCTGGTGCCGGTGCTGCCGCGCGAGACCTCGGAATGGATCGGCATGGCGGTGGAGACGGAGGGCCAGCTTGCCTACCGCAAGAACGTGCCGCTGAACCATGATTGGCGTACCGGCACGCTGTTCGAGCGGGTCGCCCGCAACGAGCACCTGCGGGCGTTGGCGGCATGAGCGGCGATCTTCGCACGGTGGCCCGCGCGCTGCGCGACGCGCCGGCGGCGCGGGTGCGCGAAGCGGTGGCGATGATCGATGCGCTGGCCGAACGCGGCGCGGCCGACGCGCTGATCGTGCCGTTGCGCGGGCGTCTGCGGCAGTTGGGGATTCCGCGCCGCCTGGGCTTCGTGCGGCTGCTGTTCCTGCCGCTCGATTCGGTGATCCGCGACCCCGCCTTCTGGCGGGCGGAGCAGGCGGCGGTGCCGCGCAGCGCGCTCGCCCCGCTCGGCGCCGCGGTGCAGGCGGCGCTGAGCGAGCAGGCCGGGGCGATCCGCGCCGCGATCGCCGCCGGCATGCCGGGGGCCGATCTGGTCGATCGCTTCGGCCCGCCGCTTTGGACGGCCGGCGCCGAAGTGCTGCGCGCGCTGTCCGCCGCCGCCGCGCCGCGGCCTGGGTGGGACCGCACCGGCCTGCCCACCGCTTGCCTGGCGCCGATCGCCACCGCCTGTGCCTGCGTCCTGGGTGCCGAGACCGCGCTGCGCGCCGCCATCGACGGCCCCGATGGCCCCGCCGTGATGGCTCGGGTGCTCGCGGCGACCGCCGCCGCCGGCCCCGACTGCCTGGCTTTGCTGAGTGCGGTACTCCTTGGCCGCTGCGCCGCGCCGGCCGGGCCGCTGGCGCTGCTCGCCCGCGCTGCCACCGCCGCAGGGCCGGCGGCGCACGCGGCGGTGGACCGCGCCCTGACCGCGGTGTTCGAGCGGCTGGAGCGGGAGGCCGGCGCCGGACTGTCCGCCACGGCGGCCGATCAGGCCGCCGGGTTGCTGGCCGCCGTCGCCAACGGGACCAGCCCGCGTCAGCAAGCCCTGGCCCAGGCCGTGCAGCTGCGGCTGGATGCCGCCTGTCGCGCCCGGTTGGAAACGGAACTCGCCGCCCAGGTCCTGGCCCCGCTCCGGGAGCTGACGGGTGAGGCGGCGCCGGCGGCGGTGGTGGCACTCGAACACGAAGCCCGCGCCCTTGCCGGCTACGCCGCCGCCGCGCGGCAACTCGGCAACGCCGATCGCTACGACCGGCTGCTGCGCGACGCGGCGGCGGCGGTGCGGGCGCCGGCCGGCGCCCCGGCGCTGACCCCGATCGACCGGGTGCGGATGGTGGAAATCCTGGCCGGACCGGAAGCCGCGCTGGCGCTGCTGGAGGGACGGGAGCCGGGCGCAGCGATCGCGCCGCCCCCCCGTGCCTCGGCGAGGAATCCGGGCTAACCTCTCCCGGCGCTTTCCGGGAGGGCTGTCATGCCGCGCTTCGCCGCCAATCTGTCGATGATGTTCAACGAGGTGCCGTTCCTCGATCGGTTCGACGCCGCCGCGCGCGCCGGCTTCCAGGGGGTCGAGTTCCTGTTCCCCTACGAGCACCCGGCGGCCGAACTGCGCCGCCGCCTGAGCGGTGCCGGCCTGACCCAGGCGTTGTTCAACCTGCCGCCCGGCGACTGGGCGAAGGGCGAGCGTGGCCTCGCCTGCCTGCCCGGACGGCAGGCGGAGTTCCGCGCCGGCGTGGCGCGTGCCCTGGAGTACGCGACCGCGCTCGACTGCAAGCTGGTCCATTGCATGGCGGGCATCGTGCCGGCCGGCGTGTCGCAGGCGACTGCCGGCGCGGTCTATGCCGCCAACCTCGCCTTCGCCGCGGAGCAGGCGCAGGAAGCGGGGGTCAAGCTGGTGATCGAGCCGATCAACCATCGCGACATGCCGGGGTACTATCTGAACACCCAGGCGCAGGGCGCGGCGATCGTCGCCGCCATCGGGGCGGACCGGCTCGGGCTGCAGTTCGACGTGTACCATGTGCAGGTCACCGAGGGCGACATCACCAAGCGCATGGAGCAGTTCATGCCGGTGATCGCGCATATGCAGATCGCCGACGTGCCGGCGCGCAACGAGCCGGGCACCGGCGAGATCGGCTGGGACTTCGTGTTCCGCCGGATGGACGAACTCGGCTATCGCGGCTGGGTGGGCTGCGAATACCGCCCGGCCGGGGACACGCTCGCCGGGCTTTCCTGGCGCACCCGCTTCGCGGTCTGACCGCGGCTTGCATTTCTCCCGCCTCCGCGCGCGCGGAGGCGGGAACCCCGATTCCCACAGGAGACCTCACACCATGAAGATCGGATTCATCGGCCTTGGCATCATGGGCCGCCCGATGGCGCTCAATCTGCACGCGGCCGGGCACGCGCTGGCCGTGCCCGAGCGCGCCAGCCTGACCGCCGAGCTCCGCGCCGCCGCCACGGTATTGCCGACCGCGCGGGCGGTGGCCGCGGCCTCCGAAGTGGTGATCCTGATGGTGCCCGACACGGCGGATGTGGAGGCGGCGCTGTTCGGCGCCGACGGCGCCGCCGCGGGGCTCGGCAAGGGCACGCTGGTGATCGACATGTCCTCGATCAGCCCGATCGCCACCAAGGATTTCGCGCGTCGGGTCGAGGCGCTCGGCTGCCAGTATCTGGACGCGCCGGTCTCCGGCGGCGAGGTGGGGGCCAAGCAGGCGACGCTGACGATCATGGTGGGCGGGCCGGTGGCGGCATTCGACCGCGCCAAGCCGCTGTTCGACCTGATGGGCAAGAACATCACCCATGTGGGAGAGGCGAACGGCGCCGGGCAGACCTGCAAGGTGGCGAACCAGATCATCGTGGCGCTGAACATCCAGGCGGTGGCCGAGGCGCTGGTGTTCGCCGCCAAGGCCGGCGCCGATCCGGCCAAGGTGCGCCAGGCCATCTCGGGCGGCTTCGCGGCCTCGCGCGTGCTGGAACTGCATGCCGAGCGAATGCTGAAGGGCACGTTCGATCCCGGCTTCCGCATCCGGCTGCACCAGAAGGACCTCAATCTGGCGCTGTCGGCGGCGCGGGAACTGCAAATGTCGCTGCCGAACACCGCGATGGCGCAGCAGATGTTCGCCTCCTGCGCGGCGCACGGCGGCGCCGAGCTCGACCACTCGGCGATGGTGCTGGCGATCGAGGGGTTGGGCAACTGCTCGCTGCGCGAGAAGGCGTAGCGGCCGGCGCCTGGACGCGCGCCCAGCCGGCGGCGGCCCGTTTCCGCTGCCGGAGACGGGTCTCGCGGCATGAACGGGGTTGCATCGCACGGGAAAATCGTTCTACGTAGCGCCTGGGGAGCGTTGTCCCATCGGTGGGACAAGGCGCGGGGTCAGGGGCGAACAAGACGATGTCGATGCGCTTCAACGAGATCGGCCAGCAGTTGCGGGCCTACCGGCTTGAATCGGGCTTGCGGGCGGAGGAGATCGCCGCCCGGCTCGGCGTCTCGCGCGCCGCGCTCTATCGCTACGAGAAGGGCGAGGTCATCAAGCTTGATACGATCAAGCGGCTGGCGGAGCTCCTGAAAATCTCTCCGCTGTCGCTGCTCGGGATCGGCGTCGAATACTATGTCCGCCCGGTGGGATATTTCGAGCGGCTGCGCCAGATCGAGGAGTCGGCGGATCAGATTCTCGAAATCTTCGGCCCGCTCTGCTACCTGACCACGTCGGAAGCCTTCGATCTCGCGCTGGCCGAAGCCTTCGACGAACTGGCGGACAACGCGGGCGCCGAGCGGGCGGCGATGCGCAGCCAAGCCGAGCAGGTGCTCGGCATCCTGGCTGCGCGCAAGCGGATGTACAGCGTACGGCGGCCGAACATCATCTGCATGATCTCGCTGAACGGCGTGCGCCGCCTGCTGGAGACCGGCATTGCCGGCGGGCTCGCCGTGTCCGAGCGGGTGCGCCGTCTCGGCCGCCAGGTGGCGGAAACCGAGGTCGAGAACATGGCCGCGCTGATGGAAGCCGAGCCGATGGGTTTGCAGTTCGGCCTGCTCACCGGACTCGAACCGAGTTCGCAGTTCAAGGTGCTGCGCGCGCGCGACCGCGTCACCCTGGCGATCAACCCGTTCCGGCCGGAGACCTTTCCCGGCGTGCAGACCGGGGTGGCCATGATCACCGCCGCCGACGACGCGGTGGCCGCGCACCAGCGGGTGGCCGAGAGCAACTGGCGCGACGCCATGAAAGGCGCCACCGGCGCCGCCCGGCTGCGGCAACTCGCCGGCGCCATTGCCGCCGGGTAGGATCCCGGCCCGGCCGCGCCACCGCGCGTCGCACGTCCGGGGACCGCGACTTCGGAGCATGGCCGCATGACGATCGTCTTCATCGGCGACGTGCACCAGCGCTGGGATCTGGTCGAGCGCGGGCTGGCCGCGCTCCCCGCGCCGCCCGCCGCGGCGGTGCTGCTCGGGGACATGCAGTGCGACCGGCCGCTGCAGCATGTCGCCGCGCCGCTGCTGGCGCGGGGCATCCCGCTGTGGTGGATCTTCGGCAACCACGACGCCGACGGCGGGCCCGAGATGTGGGCCAACCTCACCGATCCCGCCGCAAGCCCGGCCACCGCCGCCGGCGCCTTGCACGGGCGGGTTGCCACCACCGGCGGGCTGCGCGTTGCCGGCCTGGGCGGAACATTCCGTCCGCGCATCTGGGAGCCGCCCGATCCGCCGCGGCTGCGCACCCGCGCCGAGCTGCGCACGGACCTCGCCGATCTCGGCCCGCACTGGCGCGCCGAGCATCTCGACAGGCTGGCGCTGTCGCTCGGGCAGCTGGCGATCTGGCCCGAGGATGTCGATGCGCTGGCGTCGCAACGCGCCGATATCCTGGTCACCCACGAGGCCCCCGGCAGCCACCCGGCCGGCAAGCCGGTGCTGGACGAACTCGCGCGCGCGATGGGCGCGCGGCTGATCGTGCATGGCCATCATCACGTCACCTATCGCGCCGTCGCGCCGGACGGATTGCGCGCCCAGGGGGTAGCCGCCGCCGCGGGGGTGGGGCATGATGGCGTGGAATGGTGGCCGGGGGAGCCGCCGCGGCCTCTCGGTCGGATGCGGCACGGCTGGTCCCTGGAGGCCTGATAGAACAACGAAACCGGTCCGAACCGGGAACGAGTGGGAGGCTTGGTGCTCGAAAACGTCCTGAACGCGGTGGCGGCCGGACTGATCATCGGCTGTCTGTACGGGCTGATGTGCATCGGCCTCGGGCTGATCTTCGGCATCATGAAAATCGTCAATTTCGCCCAGGGCGAGCTGCTCATGCTCGGCATGTATGTCAGCGTGTATCTGGTGGGCGGGTTCGCGGCGCTGGGGATTTTCGGTCCCATCGTGGCGCCGTTCGTGGCAGCGCTGATCGCGGGGCCGGTGCTGTTCGGCGGCGGCGCGCTGCTGCACCGGTTCCTGCTCGGCCGGGTCTCCGGCCTGAGCACGGTGGCGCGGCTCGACCAGGGCGCGTTCGGGCAGTTGATCGTCACGCTCGGGATTTCTCTGATCCTGCAGAACGGCGGGCTGATCGTGTTCGGCTCCACGCCGCAATCCGTGCTCACGCCACTGTCGGCGCGCGCGTTCATTCTGGGGCCGTTTCCGGGCGGGGCGCTGCTGTTCCTGAACCAGGCGCGGGTGTTCTCCTGCGTGGTGGCGATCGCGGTGGCGATCGCGCTGTGGCTGGTGATGGAGCGCAGCCGGCTCGGCAAATCGCTGCGGGCCGCGGCGGACAACCCGGTGGCGGCGACCTACATGGGCATCGATGTCGATCGCGCCTATCGGATCGCCTTCGGCCTCGGCGCGGCGATCACCGGGATCGCCGGCGGGCTGATGGCCACCTACCTGTCGTTCACTCCGTTCGTCGGTCTCGATTACGTCATCATCATGTATTCCGGGGTGGTGCTGGGCGGCATGGGCAGTATCCTCGGCGCCTTCTGGGGCGGTCTCACGGTCGGGTTCGTGCAACAGGTCTCGGCGCTGATCCTGCCGCCGCAGTTGCAGAACGCGGCGATCTTCGTGGTGTTCCTGCTGATCGTCGGTCTGCGCCCGCAAGGCCTGTTCGGCCGTTCGGCGGAACGCGCATGAGAGTCGGGGGCAGAGCGCGATTCCGGCGGAACGCGATCGCGCTGGTCGCGGTCACCGCGGTCTATGTCGCGCTCGCGGCGACGGTGCGCAACAGCTACTACCAGTTGATGCTGACCCTGGTGCCGATCTGGGCGGTGCTGGGCCTGGGGTGGAACCTGATCTCCGGCATGAGCGGGCTGGTCTCGTTCGGCCACGCCGCGTTCTTCGGCATCGGCGCCTATACGGTGACCCTGGCGCTGGTTTATTGGCATCTGACGCCGTGGCTCGGGATCCCGCTCGGGATGGTGGCGGGCGCGGTGGCGGCAGTGCTGATCGGGCTGCCGACGTTCCGGCTGCGCGGGCATTATTTCGCGCTGTCGATGCTCGCCTATCCGCTGGCGATCCTCTACGTGATGGAATATCTCGGCTTTCAGGAAGTGCCGCTGCCGATGCACCGGGACCATCCGGCGCTGTTCCTGCAATTCAACAACCCGTTGCTGATGACCTTGGTGGCGCTCGGCGTGTTCGTCGCCGCGATGGTTGCCGGCATGCTGGTGGAGAATTCGCGCTTCGGCCTCGCCCTGCTGGCGATCAGGCAGAACGAACTGGCGGCCGAAGCGGCAGGCATCGACACCTGGAAATGGAAGATGCGCGCGCTGGTGGCGAGCGGGGCGATCGCGGCGGCCGCCGGCGGTCTTTACGCCTGCGTGCTGCTGGTGGTGACGCCGGATTCGGTGTTCGGCGTGATCGTCTCCGCCCAGGCGCTGGTCGTCACGCTGTTCGGTGGCGTGGCCACGGTCTGGGGGCCGGCGATCGGCGCGGCGATTCTCATTCCGCTCGCCGAGACGCTGAACGCCAAGCTCGGCAACATCATCCCCGGGATCCAGGGCGTGGTGTATGGCGGGGCGATCATCGCCATCATGCTGGCCGCGCCCGAAGGCCTGTTCTGGACGGTGCGCGACCGGTTCTTCCGCCGCCCGGCGGCGGCGCCGGCGATGCCGCGCGCGGCGGGACCGATGGCGATCGCCCAGTCGTCCGGCGCCAAGTCGTCCGGCACGCTGCTGGAGGTGCGCGGCCTGTCCAAATCCTTCGGCGGGCTGCGCGCGGTGCAGGACGTGGCGTTCAGCGTGCAGGCCGGCGAGATCCTCGGTATCATCGGTCCCAACGGCGCCGGCAAGACCACGCTGTTCAACCTGCTGAACGGGGTACTCCCGGCCGATACCGGACAGGCGCTGCTGGCCGGGGAGGAGTTGCGCGGGCGCAAGGTGCACCAGGTCGCGCGCCGCGGCGTCGGCCGCACCTTCCAGGTGGTGCGCAGTTTCCCGCGCCTGCCGTTGCTGGATAACGTGATCGTCGGCGCCTACGGCGCCGGGCTCGACGACGCGGCGGCCGCCGCGTCCGCCGAGGCAGCGTTGGGGGCGGTGGGGCTGGCCGATCGCGCCGCCCGCCCGGCGGGCGAGCTCACCAACAAGGAACTGCGGCTGATGGAGCTCGCGCGCGCGCTCGCCGGCGGGCCGCGGATCCTGCTGCTGGACGAAACCCTGGCCGGGCTGGGGCGGGAGGAGTGCGACGAGCTGCTCGCCGTGCTGCGGCGGCTGCGCGACGCCGGC
>JAJZVS010000056.1 GCA_021845555.1 Pseudomonadota bacterium | reverse complement strand
TCCTTAAGCTCGTCTTTGCCAGGCGAACCGGCAGCTTGATCGGTGCGCAGATCGCCGGTCTGGACGCCGCCCATGTCATCGCGCCGCTCGGGCTGGCGGTGCACACCGGCACGACCGCCGCGACATTACTAACCAGGCACTCAAATAGGTAGCAATTGGTTTCTGTGTGCGCTATCCTGCGGGCATGCCGAGCGAACGCGATTTCCGAAAACTCCCGCCATCGACCCAGGCCGAGCTGCGTCGCGTCGCAGTGAACATGGTGCGCTCAGGGAAGAGCCGGATCGAGGTTGCCAAAGCGATCGGGGTCAACCGGCGCTTCGTGGGGGCATGGGTGCGCGCCTTCGAGGCGGCCGGAGAAGCCGCCCTTGCCGGGGGACGGCGTGGCCGTCGTCCGGGTGAGCAGAAGGCACTCACGCCGCGCCAGGAAGCCCTGATCCGGCGGCTGATCGTCGGCAAATGCCCGGATCAGTTGAAGCTGCCGTTCGCGCTCTGGACCCGGGAGGCCGTCGCTCAGTTGATCGCGCACAGGACCGGCATCCGCCTGTCGCTGAGCGCGATCAGCCTTTACCTGGCGGCCTGGGGCTTCACCGCGCAGAAGCCGATCCGGCGGGCCACCGAGCGCGACGAGGCGGCGGTCCGGGCCTGGTTGAGCCATGAATACCCCGCGATCGTGAAGCGGGCGAAGAAGGAGGCGGCGGAGATCCATTGGGCCGACGAAACCGGCATCTCCAACCAGGCCAACTATGGCCGCAGCTTCGCGCCGCAAGGCGAGACCCCGGTGATCCCGCGGCCGGCGGCACGGTTCACGCAGTCGATGATCTCCAGCCTGACCAACCGGGGCAAGCTGCGGTTCATGGTCTATGACGGGGCGCTGAATACCGCGATCTTCCTGAAATTCCTGCGCCGCCTGGTGAAGGACGCCGATCGCAAGCTGTTCGTGATCGTGGACAATCTGCGCGTGCACAAGGCCAAGGTGGTGACCGCCTGGGTGGCGGAGAACGCCGATCGGATCGAGCTGTTCTATCTGCCGCCCTACGCGCCGGAGCGAAACCCGGACGAGTATCTGAACAACGACGTCAAGCAGGCGCTCGGCCGCCGCAGCACGCCCATGGACAAGGTGGCGATGAAGGCAGGGCTGCGATCGCATATGCAGGGACTACAGCGGCGCCCCGCAAAGGTCCGCTCGTTCTTCCAGGCCCCCGACGTTCGCTACGCAGCCTGATTGCAATATGATACCTGTTTGGGTGTCTGGTTAGTAATGCCGCAGGTGACGACGAACCCGGTGAAGGGCGGCGTGTCGATCGGTAGCGCCCAGTTCGACTTCGGTGGCACGATCCCCTCGGTGCGCTTCCCGTCCAGCACCGGCGGATCGAAGCTTCCGGGACGGCAAGCGGTGTTGAACCGATCAACCGTGCGGCTCAATCCGTCCAGGTCGATGTCGAGCCGGCGCGCCAATTCCTTGATCGTGCTTGCTTCGGCCCTTGTCACCTGGCGGATCCGATACTCGTCACGCAGCAAGCCGATCGTCTTGCGGTCGAAAATCTGCACTGCTGTCCGCTGCGGTTGCTGCATCACCGCGCGTCCGTATTTTGCATAGGTGTAGTTGCGATAGTCGGCCCCCTCATCGAGGAAGCGTTCACCGGCGAGGTTGACAAGGATGCCGAGCGGGTAAGAATGTTTCTGGAAATTATCGAGCACGGCCCGATCGCCGAACGGCGGGGCGCTGATGTCCCACTGCACTGCATGGCAACTGGACCAGCCGCCGAATGCCTGCGCGCCAATCGCAAGCGCGGCCTGGATCCCCTCGCCGGTGTTGTGGCGAGTGCCGCGTACGCGGCAAAGTTCCCAGCCCGGGCCGAGGTAGCGGGCCCGCATCTCAGGGTTTGCCTCGAACCCGCCGCAGGCGAGGACGACGGATGCTGCCGGGATATCCTCGTAGCCGCGCGGCCCGAACACCGTGACGCCGGTGATGGCCCCGGCGCGATCCTGCAACAACCGGCGCAGCCCGGTTCCGTACCGGATGACAATTCCGGCGCGTTCCGCGGCCCTGACTAGGAAATCCACCAGGCCCCAGCCGCCGCCCACGGCCTCCACTGCGAGCCCGCCGTAGAATCGATGCACGCCGTTCACCGCGAAGGACTGCCGGCCCAGCATCGGGATGAACCGCACACCCTTGCCGCGCATCCACACCATGGTCTCGCGCGACCGTCCAATCAGCAAGTCGGCCAGTTCGGGTTGCGCAAGACCTTCGGTGACTCGTAGCAGGTCCTGCATGTAGGCATCCGCGGAAAACGGCGGGATGACGATCTGCCGCGCCTCCGCTTCAGACAGATCGACGAGCACGCCGGCGCGGAGATCCGCTAATCCATCATGCACGAAACGGAAGCCGCCGGCGGTGAACACGGAATTGCCGCCCCGCTCGGCTTCGTTCGCCTTCTCTAGCACCAGCACGCTGGCGCCGTGCTCGCGGGCCGCCAACGCAGCCGACAGCGCCGCGTTACCGGCGCCGACGACGATCACGTCGTACCGATCGTTCTCGTCGCTTGCCATGATCAGACCCTCCTCCGCTGTCCTCCGAGCCGTTTGGCCTCTATGCTGGCGGCCGACCGCGCTGCGCGCACGCCGGTCCGTTTGCGCGAGGACGTTGCATGACCCTGATCTCCGCCGCAGCGCAGATTGCCGCTATCGAACGCGCCGGACAGTGCCATACCACCGTGATCGGTCCGACGCGGATCGTCTGGCGGATCTGGGGAGCGGGTCCGCCAATCGTGCTGGTGCACGGCGACGCCGGTTCCTGGACCCATTGGGTCCGCAACGTACTGGCGCTCGCACAGCGGTTTCGCGTGATCGTTCCCGATCTTCCCGGCTACGGCGAGTCCGACGCGCTGCCCGGACCAATCACGCCGGAACGGCTGGCTCGCGCGCTGGCGGATGGTCTCGGCGCCCTGCCGGGCGCGCAGCACACCTATCGGTTGGCCGGGTTCTCCTTCGGCGGCATCGTCGCCGGGCACTTGGCCGCCAACGAGGGTGCGTGCGTGGAGAGGCTCGTGCTGCTGGGTGCCGGCGGGCTGGGTCTGCCTCGACCGCCGGATCCGAAGGTGCAGCGGCTGCGCCTGGATATGGAGCCGGCGGAGGTCCTTGCCGTCCACCGGCACAACCTCGCCATCCTGATGTTCGGTGATTCCGGCCGCGTGGATGACCTCGCCGTGCATGTCCAGCGCGAGAATGTCCGTTGCGCGCGGGTGCGGGCTGGCGGCTTTCCCGCCTCGGCGTCTCTGCGTGAGGCACTGCCGCGGATAGGGGCGCGGCTCTCCGGCATCTGGGGCGAGCGGGACGCCTTTGCCGCGCCCTACCTGCCGGAGCGCGTGGCGCTGCTGCACCGCGTCCAACCCGGCAGCGACGTGCGGATCATTCCCGGCGCGGGCCACTGGACGCCCTACGAAACGGCGGACGAGGTCAACACGATGCTGGTGGAGATGCTGGGCGATGCGCCGTCTTCGGGGTGACCCTGAGCCTGGCCGTCGTGACGATCCGTGCATCGGATGACCTTGCTGTTCCCGGCCAGCTACGCCCGGATCCAGGTTTCCGAGAAGGCCAGCATGGCGGTGCTCATGGCGTGTCCGGCGACCTTGCGGGCCACCGGCTTGCCGGGCAGACGTTGGCCGTTCACCTCGATCGCCGCGTCTTGGCAGGGGACGAACAGGCTCGGCATGTGATGCCGGCCGGTCGCCGACTTGTCCGGCGGCAGCGCGAAGCAGAACGGCTGGCCGAGCCCGGTCCAGCGCAGCCGCACGGTGAGCGTCCCGGCGGTGATGGTCTCGCTGTAGTCGCTGCGCGGATCGCCCGCGGTCTCCACACGGTCGAGCCGGCGGTAGTCGAGCGCGGCCAGTCCGGGCAGACCGCGGAAGGCGCCGAAGTGGGAGACGAAGCCCTCGACCAGGAAGCGCGCCAGCGCCTCGTTGTCGGTTAAGCACAGATGGGCCGGCTCCGGTGGCGGACGCGCCGCCTCCGGCGCGCGCAGCAGCACCAGTGCATGGCCGCGCCCGTGCGGCGAGAGGACCACGCGAAAGAAGCTAGCAAGTGCGACGAACGGACCGTCCTCGCGTTCTTTCAGCGAGATGCCGGGGTTCTCCCCCGACCATTCGACGGTGCCGGGAAACAGGATCGGGTCCGCCATGTTGTCCTCCCTTGGCGTTGTGATCGGATCGGGGCCGGCACCGCGCTGGCCGTCTTCTGGTCGACGATGGCGGGGCTCCGGCGGGATGCGGCGCGCGGGTGGCGAGGTGGCCGCGTATGCTCGCGTGCACGCATCGGGAATACGCCGGCCGTCGGCCCGCCGGGGCCTATCAGGTCGGCGAGCGTAGAACGCCCCAGCTCCGCCAGGAAGGCCTGTCCTGCCCGCCGTAGCGCCCCTTGCAACAGGCAATATGGGCGGAGCACACAGGCATCGGCATCTGCGAAGCAGGGGGCCAGGTTCATGTCCGGCTCGGCGCCCCGCACCACGGCGGCAAGATTGATCGCCGCCGGCGGCTTGGCCAGGCGGATGCCGCCATGGCGCCCGCGCAGGGTTTCGATTTCACCCGAGAGCGCCAAGTGCCGCACGATCTTGTTCAGATGGGCCGCGGAGACATCGTAGGCGGCCGCGATCTCGCCCACGGTCACGATCCGTCCCGGGTGCAGGGCCAAATACATCAGCACGCGCAGCGTATAGTCCGTGTAGGTGGTCAGGCGCATCGGTCAGCCGAACAGCAGAACGGCGCCGACGATCACAATGAGGTTCCAGACCAGGATGTTCACGAGGGTACGAACCATCATCCGGTCTTCCTCCTCGGTGATCCCGAGGGCTGAGCAGGCCACGTTCCCGGGGAGAAAGAAGGTACGAAGAAGCAGGCTTCCCATGGCGGCGTTCCTTAAATCGGCAGATCGGGTACCTATAATAAGGTCGCCGCCGGGCTAAAGCAATATCCATAATACCTATTCCAGGCCGGCAGTGGGCAAACTGCGTGCGTCACTGCGTGCGCCTGCGGGCTAGCCAGTCGATTACCGGCGCCGTGCTCCGGTCCGGCGGGAATACCGGATAGAACACCGTCTCGATCACGCCCGCCCGTACCACCAGGGTCAGTCGACGGAGCAGACTCAGGCCGCCGGCAGTGAACGTCGGCAAACGCAGCGCCGCGGTCAGGCCGAAGTCCGTATCGCTGAGCAGGGCAAAGGGTAGCTTGAGCCGTGTGGCCACTTCCCTCTGCGTCGCCGGCGCCTGGGTGCTGATCCCGAAGACGACGGCGCCGAGCGCGACCAGGCGTTGATGGTGGTCGCGGAAGTCGCAGGCTTGCGCGGTGCAGCCGCGCGCACCGGGAATCCGGTCCCACCCCGGCGGTGGCGGTGCGTTGGCCTCGCTGGCGCGCGGGAAGCAATAGAGCACTGTCCAGGCCGAACTGGGGCGGCCGAGATCGACCGTCCCTCCAGTGGTTGCGGGGAGCGCCAAGGTGGGGATCCGCGATCCGGGTAGATGACGGCAGGCGCCGTCATCGGGTGGCACCGGCAGGTCGGGTGGGAGAATGCGTGGATCGCTCATCTGCATCGCCTCCTGGCGTTTGGGCCGGACCTGGCTTGCGCCTCCGGCTGTGTCGAGCGGGGCTTGTTTGCGAAGTGTCAGCGCCTAAATGGGTATTCGTTATGCCTCTTATAGCGACTTTGGCCGGGTATGTCTTGCACGGTGGATCGTGGCGCCCGGAGTGGCCCGGTTTGTGGCGCCGCGCGCGCAATTGCGGACAGGCCGGTCCCGTGAGCCGGCACCGCGCACGCCCTGGTCTGGTCGCTCCCGCGCATGAGGTGACGGGCCCGAGGCAGCCCTGGAGACTGACCATGGCGTATAACGTCGGTGGCGTGGATCGGATTCTTCGCATTTTTGTCGGTCTGGTACTGGTGGTCCTGGCCGTAACTCACACGGTCGGGATCTGGGGCTGGGTCGGGGTGGTGCCGCTGGCCACCGGGCTGTTTGGCCGGTGCCCGGCGTACACGCTGTTCGGGATCAAGACCTGCAAATCGGCGAAAGCCTGACATGCTGCTCTATGACGCCGCGCGGCCGAACCCGCGGGCGGTGCGCATGGCGCTGCTGGAAAAGCGCATCACCGTGCCGTCGCGCGATGTGGACGTAGATGGGGGCGAGAACCGCCGCCTCGATTTTCTTGGCCGCAACCCGGGCGGCCAGGTGCCGGTGCTCGTCCTCGACGATGGTACGTGGCTGGCGGAATCGGGCGCGATCTTTCAGTATCTGGAGGAGCGATCGCCCGATCCGCCGCTGATCGGCCGTACGGCGGAAGAACGCGCCATCACACGGATGTGGCAACGTCGGATCGAGCGGCGAATCACCGAGCCGCTCTATGCGGCGTTCCACTACGGCCCGGCGGTGGAGATGTACCGGACCCGGATGGTCGTGCTGGCGGAATGTGCGAACGGGTTCAAGACCCTGATGCTGGATGGGATGACGTGGCTCGACGCCCTGTTGTCGGGCGCGGCCACCGTGGTCCCCGACCGGTTCACCGTCGCCGATATTGGGCTGTTTGCGGCGCTGGATTTCGCTGCCAGCATCGGCTGGCCGATGCCGACGGGCCTGCGGCACCTGGAGCGTTGGTTTCAGACAACGGCGGAGCGTCCGACGGCTCGCGCCAGCCTGCATCCCAGATCTTCGCAGACCGGCGTGCATTATTGAACCGGGCCATCGCGAACCGCGGCAGGAAACCTACGGACGATCACAGGTCGCAGGGAACCCGTTCGTTTGCAGCTTCCATCGCCATGGTAGGGCAGGCCGGGACTCCGCAGGCTTTCGTGACGTCGTGCTCCGAGCAGTCTGGCACGCAGGTGACCCGCGCAGTCGGGGGAACCTCGAAAGTCGAGTGCGGACGAAACATGGTACGACAATATGGATAAGGGATCGGTATTCTACACCATAGGCCACTCCACCCGGTCCGTGACCGAGCTCGTTCGTCTGCTCCGGGAGGTCGGGGCCGATTTCATCGTCGATGTTCGCTCCATCCCTCGTTCACGGACGAACCCGCAGTTCAATGCCGATACGCTTCCCGATACCCTGGCCGGTGACCAGATCGGCTACCGCCATGTCGCACGGCTTGGTGGCCTGCGTGGCGGGCAAAAGGAACAGGCCGTGTTAGGGAACGATTTCTGGCAGAACGCCAGCTTTCGGAATTACGCCGACTACGCGGCCACGCTCGATTTCAAGACGGGCATGGCGGAGCTGCATGATATCGGACGCAACCATGTGTGTGCCATCATGTGCGCCGAGGCGGTTTGGTGGCGCTGTCATCGCCGCATCATCACCGATTATCTGCTCGCCGATGGCCATCGGGTGTTCCACATCATGGGCCCAGGGAAAATCGAGCGGGCCAACCTGAACCCGGCCGCCGCCCGGCAGGCCGACGGCACGCTACGATACGCCGGCTCCGGCGCCTGAAACGCCGCCAGGGAAAGCCGGGACATTTCATGGCTGAGTCCCAAGGCCCTGCTCGCTGGAATGACCGCGACCTGCCACTGAAAACCCGGGAGAGTCCGCGTTGAGAACCGCCCTCGCCATCCGCCACGTCCATTTCGAAGACCTTGGCGGCTTCGCCGCCCCGATCGCGGCTGCGGGCTACCAAGTTCGCTATCTCGACCCGGGTCTCGACGAACTGCGGCCGCGACAAATCGCCGCCGCCGACCTGCTGGTGGCGCTGGGAGGCCCGGTTAGCGTCTATGACGGCCATCTCTACCCGATCCTGGACGAGGAACTCGGGGTGCTGCGGTGCCGACTTGCAGCGGGTGCACCGACGCTCGGCATCTGCCTGGGTGCCCAGCTCATGGCTCGTGCGCTCGGTGCGCGGGTTGCGCCGGGTTCTGCAAAGGAGATCGGTTGGGCGCCGGTTGAGTTGACGGGCGCCGGCCGGATTGGGCCGCTGCGTCACCTGGACGGTGTCCCCGTGCTCCACTGGCACGGTGATGCCTTCGACCTGCCGCCGGGCACGGAATGCCTTGCGTCCACCGCTTCGTGTGCCAACCAGGCCTTTGCCCTCGGTCGGACGGCCCTCGGGTTCCAGTTCCACCCCGAGGCGAACGGACAGGGCTTTGGTAACTGCTCACCCCCCAGGGGCGCACTCCATCAAGGGAGTCCTTTTTCCACGCCGAAACACATCCCGCGCTGCGGGAGAGGTGAAGCGTCGGACGTTCGAGCGATGCCCTCTGAGGGTTTGCATCCTCCACCCTGCGTTGCGGTTCCCGTTGTATAGATGCACAGAAAGTAAATACGGACGATACTTCCTCTAATACCGCCGTCGAAGGGTACACATCACCCGCGCGCAAGCAGCGCCGCCCCCGCCAACGCCGCCACCACCGCGATCATCGCCACCCCGAACGCATGCGCATACGCCGCCGGCCCGTTGCCCCCGCCCAGCACCCCGAAGAACAGCGAGCCGATCCCCGCCACGCTGACCGCCGCGCCGATCTGGAGCATGGAATTCACCACCCCCGCCGCCACGCCGCCCTGGCGCGCCGGCACGTCGGCGAGCACCAGGTTGAACAGCCGCGGCATCGCTACCCCCTGGCCGAACCCCGCCACGAACACCGCCGCGGTCAGCGGCGCCGCCCCCATGCCCGCGGCCACCGCCACCCCGATCGCGGCATAGCCCGCGACCTCGATCGCCAGCCCTGCGGCCAGCAGCCGCAACCCGAACCGCCCGAGCAGCGGCGCGCTCGCCAGCGGCCCCAGGAACAGCCCCACCCCGTACGGCAGGATGGCGAGCCCGGTCTGCAGCGGATCGAGCCCGGCGCCGTCCTGCCGCTCGATCGCGAACAGCAGGTAGAAAGCCGAGGTGAAGAAGAACAGGCTCGCCACCAGCACCCCGCGCCGGAAGCCCGGGATGCGCAGCAGCCCGAGGTCGAGCAGCGGCATACCGCCGGCTGCTGCCAGACGGTCCTCATGGCCCAGGAACGCCCAAATCAGCGCTGGCACCGCGGCGAACGCGACGAAGGTCCAGGCCGGCCAGCCGTCCTGCCGCCCCTCCGACAGCGGCAACACCAAGCACGCCAGCGCCGCCGACAGCAGCGCCGCGCCCATGAGGTCGAGCCGCGGCCGGTGCGCGGCGCTGGTCTCCGGCAGCAGCAGCCAGGCGCCGGCCATGGCGACCGCGCCGATCGGCAGGTTGACCAGGAACACCGCCCGCCAGCCGAGGCCGAGCGGGCTCCAGGCCACCAGCACCCCGCCGCTCAACTGTCCCACGGCTGCCGCCAGCCCCATCATCGCCCCGTACACCCCGAGTGCGCGCGACAGGGCCGCCTCCTCCCCCGGCGTGTCGTGCAGGGCGCGGATCGCCCCGAGCACCTGCGGGACCAGCAAGGCCGCGGCCACACCCTCGGCGATGCGCGCCAGCACCAGCAAGCCCGCCGAGGCCGCCAGCCCGCAGAGCGCCGAGGCGGCGGTGAACCCCGCCATCGCCAGAATGAACAGCCGCTTGCGCCCATAGAGGTCCCCGAGTCGCCCGCCGGTGACCAGGAACACCGCGTAGCCCGCGGCATAGCCCGAGATCACGAGCTGCACCTCGGCCGGGGTGGCGTGCAGACCCTGGCGGATCGACGGCAGTGCCACGTTGACGATGAAGAAATCCACCGGCGGCAGAAACCCGCCGGCCAGCAGCACGGCTAGCATCAGCCACCGCCGCGTGCGGGGCGCGACGCCGACCGGGGCGGTGTTTGGCACGGCGGGTGGAACCTTCCTGCACTGAGCGCGTCGCACCCTGGCCCGGCCGCCCGCGCCGCACAAGCCGGGTGGCGGCAGCAGCCCAAACCGCGCATCTCTGGCGACGCTACCCGTGGGCACACGGTCGACAATGCGCCGTCCCCGTTCTTCATCTGGCACTATATATGTAACTGCTCACCCCCCCTGCCGCGGTCATCTGGCTGGGATGACCGCCTGGCCCGCGAGGGCTGCGCGTAGTGCCGCCAGCGCGGTGATGCCCTGCAGGCGCCCGGTGGCGACCACGCTTGCGGCGGCGGCATAGACCGAGGCGTCCCATTCGGCGCGGAACCTGCCGGTCACCTTGCGGAAGATCACCGAAGGGCGCAGCGCTCGCTCGCAAGCGTTGTTGGTGTAGGGCACGTCGCGGGGGGTGATGAAGCGGAACAGGTCATCGCGATCCCGGCGCATGGCACGGAACAGGCGCCGCGCCGCCGGCCGGTCCGGCATTGCGCCGGCCAGCAGCCGGTCCAGCCGTCGCTCCAGATCGGCATGGTACTGCGCCAAGGTGCTGTCCTTCCGGGCTTCGCGTCGCTTGCCGATCGCCACCGCGCGCAACAGCAGGAGGCGAAAGCCCGGCGCGAACCCGGTGTCACCTTCCTCGATCGCATACGTCGCATCGCGCAGCAGATGCGCCAGGCACATCTGGCGGACCGCGCCATGGCCCAACTGCCCGCCATAGCGATCCGCCACCCAGACCTGCGGCCGCGCGCCATCCATGAACGCGGTCACGACCGAGGCCGCGCGGGTGTCGGCAATCACGTGGCAGACCGCCGTCGCACTCAGCAGGACCCATTGCCACCAGGTCTTGCCGCCCACCCGCGCCGAGGTTTCATCGGACCTCACGACGGCACTGGCATGCACCGCGGCGGCGATCGGTGCCGCGGCGGCCAGCAGCGGCGCCTTGGCGCGGGCCAGGATATGGGCGATCGCGCCTTCGCTGATGGTCAGACCGAACACCTCCGCCAGCAGCCGCGCCAGACGGTCGAAGTCGATCGCCTGGGTGATATGGAGATGGAGGATCAGCGCGCAAAGCCCGGGGCCGAACGGCGAACCGGGATCGAACCCCTCCGGCGGCGGGGCAGCGATGCGCCTGCCGCAGCAGGGGCAGGCGCCGCGATGGCGGCTGATACGGGTGACGAACGGGCGGATCGGTGGCAGATCGATGTGGTCGTAGGCGTGGATGTCGGCTTGATCGGCGGGGCCGAGCGCGTGGGTGCAGTGTGGGCAGGCGGCCAGCGTTGCCTCGATGATGCGATCGGGGTGCTCGGTCAACGCGCGGGTGACGCCGGGACGGCCGACACGCGGCTTCTTCGGGCGGTCGGGGCGATTGGGCTTGTGGCCCCTCGAGGGCGGCATGCTCGAATTGTGCGGGGTCTTCGGCGGGGCATTGAGCCTGGCTTCCAGCGCCGCGACGCGCGCCGTCAACGTGCTGATCTGCACCGCCTGGGCCTCGATCTGCGCCACCTGCGCCAGGATCCGGGCGACCAGGTCATCCTTAGAGAGGGCGAGGAGGGTTTCATGATTCATGGATACGGTGAATCGGACCGTCCGTGACCGCGTCGGGCATAATTTTGGCCGCAGCCGCTCGGGCTAGGCCCAACGGGGGGGGGTGAGCAGTTACGAGTTTTGAGCGGTGGCTGGTCGGACACGCCGCAGAGATTGCCAGCGTGCCGCGGCTTTCCATCACGAGGCTTCGCGGCGATGCGCAACGTGTCGGCGCCGCGGCCGGCACGGCGGGGCGGCGTTGTATCGCCGGGTGGCTGGACGAGCTTCTGCCTTGAGACCAGCGAACGGCATCGCACGGCACTTGCCAACCGCGCAGGTGGAGCATAAATAGGTATCTCTAATACCTATTCGGATGCCCACGACCACCGTTGCAATGCCTGTCCGCTGAGCTCCGCTTGGAGGGAATCCGGGGGACGAAGGCCGCCAGCGTCTGGCGCAGGGCAGGAGAAGGGCCGCATGAACGCCACCAGCGATCGCCTCTCGCGCTGGACGCCGGCGATATTCGCCTGCGCTCTGGTCAACTTCGGCCTCGGCCTGTTGCTGGCGGTCGCGGGCCTCGGCTGGCCCGTTGCACCGGCGACGGCGCCGGTCAGCCTGGCGATGGTGCATCTGCTGACAATCGGCTGGCTCACCCTGCTGATGCTCGGCGCGCTGTTCCAGTTCGTTCCGGTGATCACCAGTCGTAAGCTGCCGAGCCAGGCTTTGCCGCTGGTGACGCTGATCGGGGTCGAATGCGGCCTGGCCCTGATGGTCGGCGGGTTTTGTGCCCTTGGCCGCAGTACTTGGGCGGGGTTGCTGCTGCCGATCGGAGGGACGCTGGTGATCCTCGCGCTGCTGGTGGGCGGCGCCACCTTGTTGGTTCCGCTGACGGCGAAGCGGCCGGTGCCGCTTAGCGCCCGATTCGTTCTCGCCGGTCTGGGGTTCCTGCTGCTCACGATCCTGCTCGGCCTCAGCTTCGCGCTGGCCCTGACCGTGCCAGCCACCGGTCCCGCGCTGACGCCGTTGTTGGCGGACGGCGTGGGCTATCACGCCCTGGCTGGGTTGGGCGGTTGGTTCACCCTGACCGCAATCGGCGTCTCCTACGAATTGCTGCCGATGTTCATGCTGGCCCCGCACGAGCGCGGCGCGCTCGGCGCTTCGGTGCTGTGGATCGGGGTGGCTGGTTTCCTGGCCGCGTTCACGGCCGGCCTGGCCGCGACCCTCTGGCCCGCCGTCTGGCTCGCGACCTTGGAGCAGGCGGGGCGGCTCGCCATTGTGCTGGCGCTCGGGCTCTATCTCGCCGACGTGGTGCGGCTGTATCGCAGCCGGCGGCGGCGGCAAATCGAACTGCACAACCGCGCGGCGATCGGCGCGTTTGTCGCCTTGGGGCTGGCCGTGCTGCTCGCCATCGGCGCGGTCGCGACGGACCGGCTGGCGACCCTGGCGCCAAGCCTTGTGTTGCTGGCGCTGCTGGGCTGGTTGAGCGGGCTCGGCCTGACCCAACTCTACAAGGTCGTCGCGTTCCTGTCTTGGCTGTCGCGCTATGGCGGCAGGCTCGGCCGTGGCCCTGTGCCGCGGGTGCAGGACCTGGTGAACGAGCCGCAGTCCATCGGTTTCTTCGTTCTCTACTTCGTCGCGATCGCGATCGCCACGATCGCTGCTGCGCTCGGTCTGGACGATATGATTCGTGTCGCACTCGCGTTCGCCCTGCTCGCGGTCCTGCTGCTGGCGCGGGAATATGCCCGCGCCTGGCGCGCGGTCTATGCGCGCGCAGCCCCCCCGGCCGTCCCTCGTTCCCCCACCGCTCCTGGTCCGGAAGGAATCCGTCGATGACCCAAGCTGCCCCCCTCACGCTTGACGTACGTCCCGAGCTTCGTGCCGGCGGTGAGCCGTTCCCGCAGATCATGCAAGCGGTCGCGAGCCTCGAAGCCGGTCAGACGCTGCGCCTGCTGGCGACCTTCGAGCCGGTTCCGCTCTATGCGGTGCTCGGCCGCAAGGGCCTGGCGCATCGTGCGATCCATCACGGAGAGGAAGACTGGGAGATCCTGTTCACTCCGGATCCGGACGCCGCGACCGCGGTGCGTCCCCTCCGCCCGGCCGCCGGTAGCCACGCCGGCAACGGATCCGGCTGGCCGGCACCGAA
>JAJZVS010000055.1 GCA_021845555.1 Pseudomonadota bacterium | reverse complement strand
CAATAAGACGCCGCATGCGTTACCGAAACCTTAGCGGCCGGTATCGCGCGCGGGTTTGCACCTGGGGTTTGCCCCTGGGGGGTTGCCCCTGGGGGTCTTGGTGGGGCGGCCGCGCGCCGAAGGAGACTGATACCGACCGAAGTTGACCCATCCTTCATGGGTCAACACCAAGGGCGGTCGGTATTACACCAGCGCCACCGGCCGCACCGGGCAGCCGGTTGCGCCGCGGAACTTCACCGGCAGCAAGATCACGCAACAGGCCGTCACGCGCGCGGCGGCCAGTTCCTCCAGCGCCAGGTTCTCGATCAGATAGACCCCCGCCTCGACCAGCGCGTGCTGGTGCACCGGCAGCGCGAGGCCGTGGTCGGGGTTGGGCAGCACCTCCACCGCCATGTTGTCGCAGCCGATCGCCGCGACGCCCTGGGCGGTCAGCCAGCGCGCCGCGGGCACGTCGATGCCCGGCTCGCCCGCCAGGTAGCGCGCGTTGTCGGTGCCGAAATACCGTCCCCAGCCGGTGCGGATCAGCACGATGTCGCCGGGCTCCAGCGCCAGCCCGGCGGCATCGGCGGCGCGGGCAAGCTCGTCGGGGGCGATCGCGCGGCCGGGTTGCAGATGCGCCCCGCCGTCCAGCCCCGCCACGTCCAGCAGCACGCCTCGGGTGATGAGCGGCGGCGCCTGCTCGATCCCGAGCTGCGCGAGGCCCCAGTCGCCCACCGTCTCGGGCGCCGACAGACCGTTGTACAGCCGCTCGCCGATGCTGAAATGACCGAGCGCGTCGATATGCGTGCCGACATGGGCGGTCATTTCGATGCGTTCCACGTTCGACCCCGCGTCGTTGCGGAACCCGAGGCCACGGCGGCGGCGGATGGAATCGCGCCAGGACGCCCAGAGCGAGAGCAGGAACGGCGTCTGGTTCGGCGCCATGAAGGGCGCGCCGGCATGGATCTCGTGGCTCAGGTCATGGACCCGGCCCTCGGCGATCGAGCGCAGCGCGGCCAGGCGCTTGGCCGGGGTGATGAAATTGGCGGCGCCGATGCGGTCGGCGGGCCCCCAAGGGGAATGCCAATGGGAGTGGTCGTGGACGGCGGTCATGGCGTGCTTCCTCCCGGCGCGGGTTGGGGCTCGGCAAGTCCCAGCACCAGCGCAAGGACATGATCCAGCCCAATCAGAGCCTCGCTGCCAATACGGCCGATCGGCGGGCCGCATTTCTCCCGCCGGATCGCGAACATCTTGTCCACCATGACCTGCAATTTCTGCCGCAGGCCGGTCTCCGGCCCAGGTTCGAGCGACAGCCGATGGAGCGGCGCGGCTCGCATGGTACTCGTGAGCAGACAGACCAGCACGCTGTCGCTGCCATCGAGCCGGTCCGATTGCACGACCACGGCAGGCCGCGGCTTGCCATAGTCGCTGCGCACCGACACGCTGACGATGTCACCGCGTCTCATGTCTCGGGATCAAGGTCCGCAACCTCTTCGATGAAGGCGAGCGCCTCCGCTTCCTCCGCCGCGCCGCGCAGCAGGGCCGCCTGACGCCGCGCCTCCTCGGCGAAGCCGGGGGCGTCGGGATCGGGCACCCAGATGCGCAGGAGCTTCATCCCCTTCGCCTTCTGCCGGGCCCGGTAGCGACGGAACTTGTCGGGATCCTGCGTGCCCGCCGCCCCCCGCTTGCTTGCCGACTTCCGCACCGATACCTCCGCTGCGTTGCGGGCTACTGGTAATCTGGCTACAGCCGGCCCGCCGCGCAAGCGGCCCGCACGGAGCGACACGCCCATGACCCCCGCCCCCCTCGCCGGCATCCGTATCCTCGATCTCACCTCGGTCGTCGTCGGCCCCTCCTGCACGCTGCGCCTCGCCGACTACGGCGCCGAGGTCATCAAGCTCGAAGCCCCCGAGGGCGACGTGCTGCGCACCCTGGGCGGGCCGTCGCCCTCGGGCCGAGCCTCGGGCAAATATCTTCATTTTAACCGCAACAAGCGCGCCATCTGCCTCGACCTGAAACAGCCGCGCGCGCTTGCCGCGCTCAAGCGGATCGTCGCCCGCTGCGACGTCGTGGTTTCCAACATCCGCCCCGATTCGCTGGCCCGCCTCGGCCTCGACGCCGCGACCCTGCGCGCGGCCGATCCGCGGCTGATCCACTGCACGATCACCGGCTTCGGCCCCGGCGGCCCCTATCGCGGCCAGCCGGCCTACGACACCGTGATCCAGTCGGTCTCCGGCGTCGCCGGCCTGGCCGAGCGGCGCGACGGCGCGCCCGCCTTCGCGCCGCTGCTGCTGTGCGACCATGTGACGGGGGAGATCACCGCCGGCGCCATCCTCGCCGCCCTGTTCCGCCGCGCGCGGACCGGGGAAGGCGCGGCGATCGAAGTGCCGATGCACGAAACCATGGCCGCCTTCGTGCTGACCGAGCATCTGGGGCCGGCGAGCTTCGACCCGCCCAAGGGTCGGGCGGGGGATGCGCGCGTGCTCGACCCCAACAACCGCCCCGCCGCCACCGCGGACGGCTGGATGACGGTTACGGCCAACACCGACGCCCAGGTGGCCGGCTTCCTGCGCGCGATCGGCCGGCCGGAACTGATCGACGACCCACGCTTCCGCTCCGTCGCCGACCGGTTCCGCCACGCCGCGGACTGGTTCGTGCTGCGGCGGGAGGCATTGCGCGAGAAACCCACCGCGCACTGGCTGGAAGCCTTCCGCGCCGCCGACGTGCCGGCCGCGATCTGCCACACGCTGGAAACCCTGACCGACGATCCCCATCTGGCGGCGGTCGGTCTGCTCGCGCCCGAAACCCACCCGACCGAGGGCACCATCCGCACCATCCGCCCGACCGTCCTGGAAGACGGCGTGCCGGCGCCCCCGGGCCCGCCTGCCCGCGCGCAAGGCGCGGATACGCGCGCGGTGCTGGCAGAAGCGGGTCTCGGCGCGGCGGAGATCGACGCGCTGTTCGCCGCCGGCGCGGCGCGCACGCAAACCTGACTGCCGCGCTCGGTCGAATTCCCCGGCGATTGGGTCTAGACCGTGTCTCTCCTTTTCGCCCCGAGGCCCCGATGCGTCCCCTGCCCCGTCTGACTGCCCGGCTGATCGTGCTCGCCGGACTCCTGCTGCCCTGGCCGGCCGCCGCCGCCGGCCTGGCGTTCGTGATGAACTCCGGCGCCGCGTCGATCAGCCTGATCGACATGAGCACGCACAAGGAACTGCGCCGCATCCCGGTGCTGCGCGAGCCGCACCACTGGGCGATGAGCCCGGACGGCAAGAGCCTGCTGATCGGCGATTCCTCGGGCAACACGGTGTTCTTCCTCAACCCGATCACCGCCAAGGTGCAGCGCACGGTGGTGGTGGCGGACCCGTATCAGCTCGGCTTCAGCCCGAACGGCAAATATCTGGTGGTCAACGGTCTCGCCCGCAACCAGATCGACGTGTACGACGCCGCGACGATGAAGCTGGCGCACCGCTTCCCGATCCGCTCGATGCCGAGCCATCTGGCCTATTCGCCCGGGTCGCACCGCGTGTTCGTGACGCTGCAGGGCACCAACCGGCTGGTCGCGCTCGATCTGCGGGACATGAAGGTGCTGTGGGACAAGCCGGTCGGCAACACGCCGGCGGGGATCCTCTGGCTCAACGGCAAGCTGCTGGTCTGCGACATGGGCACCGACTACGTGCAGGAGATCGATCCCGCGACCGGCAACGAGATCGGGCGCATCGTCACCGAACGCGGGGCGCATAATCTGTTCCTCTCGCCCGATCGCAAGACGGTGTGGGTAAACAACCGCGTCTCCGGCACCACCAGCGTGGTGGACGCGGCCACGCTCAAGGTGCTGCGCACCTACAAGATCCCCGGCGGACCCGATGACCTGAGCTTCGCCCCCGACGGCAAGGTGTGGTTGACCCGCCGCTTCGCCGAGTCGGTCGCGGTACTCGACCCCGCGACCGGAAAATTCTCCGTCATCGACGTGGGCCGCTCGCCGCACGGGATTTTCCTGAGCCCGAACGCGCCCTCGCCCGACCGGCTGGCCGCGGCGCGCTGAACCGCGATGCGCGACCCGTTCGACCTCGCCGCCGGCTGGGTGCAGGAACACGTCCTGATACCGTTCCTGTATGCGATCGGCTGGATGCGCTGGGAGGAAGTGTCGTACGGCTGGGCGCTCGCCGCCGTCTATGGCCTGGTGCAGGTGACGGCGACGCTCGCGCTGTGCACCCCGCTCGAGCGCTGGCGGCCGGTGGAACGCTGGCCGGACCGCAAGGCGGTGGTGGTCGATGTGCTCTACACCCTGCTCTCGCGCGTCGGCGTGCTGCCGCTGGTGACGTTCGTGCTGTTCTACCAGGTGCAGGTGGACGTGACCGGCTGGCTGGTCGATCACGGCTGGGTGCCGCCGATGCTGGAACGGCTGGTGCCCGCACTGATGGGCCACCAGATCCTGACGTTCTTCTGCTACGCGGTCATCCTGGATGCGTCGGACTACTGGCGGCACCGGCTGTCGCACATGTTCCGCTGGTGGTGGGCGCTGCACGCGCTGCACCACGCGCAGCGGCAGATGACGTTCTGGTCCGACGACCGCAACCATCTGCTGGACGACCTGATCGGCTTCGTCTGGTTCGCGGTGATCGCGCTGGCGATCGGCGTACCGCCGTTGCAGTTCCCGCTGCTGGTGCTGGTGCTGCGGTTCGTCGAAAGCCTCTCGCACGCCAATGTGCGGCTGTCGTTCGGAACGGTGGGGGAGCGGCTGCTGGTGTCGCCGCGCTTCCATCGCGCCCATCACGGCGTGCTGGCGGCGGGCCAGCGCAGTTGCAACTACGGCGCGGTGCTGCCGTGGTGGGACATGATCTTCGGCACCGCCGATTTCTCCCGCGACTTCGTGCCGACCGGCGATCCCGAGGCGGACGAGGCGATGGCGAACGGCAGCTACCTCGCGCAGCAATGGGCCGGGCTGCGCCGCTTCGGCGCGGCGCTGATCCACCGCCACGCGCCGGGCTGACGCTTTCCTGACGCGGGCGGGGCCGGTGCTCTCGATCGTGATGCCGGCCCTGAATGCCGCGGCCACCGTGCCCGGCGCGATCGCGGCGGTGGCGGCGGAGGCGGGGGAGATCGTGGTGGCCGATGGCGGCAGTACCGATGCCACCGCGGCGACGGCCGAGGCCCTGGGGGCGCGGGTTCTGCGCGCGCCGCGCGGGCGAGGGCCGCAGCTTGCCGCCGGCATCGCCGCCGCGCGCTTCCCCTGGCTGCTGCTGCTGCACGCCGATACGCGGCTCGGCCCCGGCTGGGCCGCGTGTGCGCGCGCGCATATCGCCGCGGGGCCGGAACGGGCCGGGTATTTCCGCTTCGCCCTCGACAGCGCGGACCCGCGCGCGCGGCGGCTGGAACGCGCGGTCGCCTGGCGCTGCCGTGTGCTGGCGCTGCCCTATGGCGACCAGGGGCTGCTGATCCACCGCGACCTGCTCGCCGCCGTGGGGGGCCTGCGTCCGCTGCCGCTGATGGAGGATGTCGATCTCGTCCGCCGTCTCGGCCGGGCGCGGCTCGTTGCGCTGGACGCCGTCGCGCTGACCTCGGCGGCACGGTGGGAGCGGGACGGTTGGCGCCGGCGGTCGTTGCGTAACCTGGGCTGCCTCGCCGCCTGGTTCGCCGGCGTGCCGCCGGGGCGGATCGCACGGTTCTACCGATGAGAGATACGGCGATCGTGTTCGCCCGCGCCCCCCGCCTCGGCACGGTCAAGCGCCGGTTGGCGCGCGAGATCGGCGACCGGGCGGCGCTGCACTTCCACCTCGCCACTTTCGCACGGCTGCTGCGCGCGCTGGCGGGAGAGCGGCGGTTCCGCACCGTGGTCGCGCTGACGCCGGACCGGGCGGCGCTGCGCCTGCCACTCGGCGTCGGGCGCGGGGTGACGCGGATCGACCAGGGGCACGGCGATCTGGGCCAGCGGATGGCGCGCGCACTGGCACGCTTCCCGCGCGGGCACGCGGCGATCATCGGCTGCGACATCCCGGCGGCCGGCGCCGCCGACCTGCTCGCGGCGTTCCGCGCCCTCGGCCGGGCGGACGCGGCGTTCGGCCCGGCCGAGGACGGCGGCTACTGGCTGGTCGCACTCGGCCCGCGGCGGCCCGGGCGCCCGTTCGCGCGCGTGCGCTGGTCGGGGCCGCACACGCTGGCGGACACGCTGCGGAACTTCCGGGGGCGCAAGGTGGCGCTGCTGCGCCGCCTGCGCGATGTGGACGACGTTGCCGACCTGCGCGCAGGTCGGGCTTCCCCTGCCCCCACGGCCTGACGCCCCGCGGACATATCCAGCGCGGCTTCTATCTCTGTGATTTCGCGCGCGGCCGTCCCACCTATCCCGCGCGATACCGGTCGGCCCCAAAGGCCGCCGGTATCAGCCGAAGCGCCAGACCGAGACCCGCGCCGCGCCGTGCGCCCGCTCGGCCAGCAGTTCCCCGAGCGCCGGCGGCGTCTCCTCCCGCCCCGTTTCCGCCACCACCAGCGTCCCCGGCGCGATCCAGCCGCGCGCGGCCAGATGCGCGACCGCCGGGCCGATCAGCCCCTCGGCATAGGGCGGATCGAGGAACACCAGCCCGCACCCGGTCCCGGCCGGTGCGGCCAGCACATCGCCGGCCAGCACACGCGCCCGCGCGCCGGCCCCGCAGGCGGCGATGTTGGCGCGCAACGCGGTCAGCGCCGCGGGATCGCGTTCCAGGAACACCGCTTCGGCGGCGCCGCGCGACAGCGCCTCCAGCCCCAGCGCCCCGGTGCCGGCGAAGGCGTCCAGGACCCGCACGCCCTCCATCGCCGCGCGCCCGCCCCCGGAAGAACGGGCCCAAGGGGCATGCGCCAGCATGTCGAACAGCGCCTGGCGCACGCGCTCGGCGGTCGGGCGGGTGCTCAGGCCCGGCGGCGCGGCCAGCCGCCGCCCGCGCCAGGCCCCGGCGATGATCCGCGGCCCGGCGGCACGCCCCGGCCCGCGAGGCCGGGCCGCGCGATCAGGTCCACGCCCGCTCAGGCATAATCCTCCGCCACGGTGACGTCCCGATCGCGATCCGATGCGAACGTGTTCAGCACCAGCGACAGCACCACCGTGACCACCAGGTTCACCACCAGCGCCGCCAGCGCGATGTAGCACGGCACCACCGTGCCCAGGATATGCAGCGGGTAGATCGGCGCGAACCCGACCGAGGCGGTCATCCAGGTGCCCAACCCGAAGCCGCAGGCCCAGCCGATCAGCAGCGCCCAGCCGTTCAACCACCGCGTATAGAGCGCCAGCAGCACCGACGGCAGCGTCTGGATGATCCACACGCCGCCGAGAAGTTACAGATACAGCGCGAACTTCAGCGGCAGCGCGAAGATGAACACCAGCGCCCCGGCCTTCACCACCAGGGAGGCGAGCTTGGCCATTCCGCTCTCCTGCGCGTCGGTGCAGTTGGGGTTGATGAACTCGCGGTAGATGTTGCGGGTGTAGATGTTGGCGGTGGCAATCGACATGATCGCCGCCGGCACCAGCGCGCCGATCGCGATCGCGGCGAACGCGACGCCCACGAACCAGGACGGGAAGGAGGCCAGGAACAGGCCGGGCACCGCGAAGTTGTTGGCATAGGTCTTGAAGCCGGCAGCGATCGCCGGGTTCTTCATCAGCCCCGCCGCCACCGCCATGAAGCCGAGCAGCGACAACAGCCCCAGCATCAGCGAATAGGCCGGCAGGATCGCCGCGTTGCGCCGGATCACCCGCGTGCCCGAGGCGCCGAGGACGCCGGTGATCGAGTGCGGATACAGGAACAGCGCGCAGGCGGAGCCGAACGCCAGCGTCGCATAGGCGCTGAACGCGCCGAGCGAGCCGGCCGGCGGATGCGGCAACAGCAGCTTGGCCGGCGGGATCGCCGCGAAGATCTTGCCGAACCCGCCCAGCTGCGCCGGGATCACAATGATCGCCGCGATCACCGCGATATAGATCAGCAGGTCCTTCACCACCGCGATCATCGCCGGCGCGCGCAGGCCCGAGGTATAGGTGAAGGCCGCCAGGATGACGAAGGCGATGATCAGCGGCAGTTCGCCGGCGAGGCCCGCGCCCTGCAAGCCCATCGCCCCGATCACCACCTGCATGCCGACCAGCTGCAAGGCGATGTAGGGCATGGTGGCGAGGATGCCAGTAAGCCCCACCGCCAGCGCCAGCCAGCGGTTGCCGAACCGTCCGCGCACGAAATCCGCCGCCGTCACGTAGCCATGCTTGTGGCAGACCGCCCACAGGCGCGGAAACACCAGATACAGGATAGGATATACCATAATGGTGTACGGCACCGCGAAGAAGCCGATCGCCCCGGCGCCGAACAGCAGCGCCGGCACGGCGATGAAGGTGTAGGCGGTATAGAGATCGCCCCCCAGCAGGAACCAGGTCACCCATGTGCCGAAGCGGCGCCCGCCGAGGCCCCATTCGTGCAGCTGCGACAGATCGCCGCGCCGCCAGCGCCCGGCGCCGAAGCCGATGGCGGTGACGAAGGCGAACAGCAGGATGAAAACCGTCAGCGCGGTGGTGTTCACGGTATCAGCCCTCCCCGCGGTGCTCGAGCAGATAGACCACGCCGATCACGCCGACGCTGAGGATCACCCACAGCAACTGATACCAGTAGAAGAACGGAAATCCCCCCAGGCTCGGCTCGGCGCGGTCGTAGAACGGCACCCAGAGCACGGCGATGAAGGGAATGAGCAACAGAATGCGGGACCAGTGCCAGCGATGCATGGCGTTCTCCTCCTGGGCAGGCGGCCCGCCGGGGAAGCGGCGGAGCGGGCAACGCCCGGCTACCGGAATCGCCCCGGAGCGGGAACATCTCGCTCGCGGGCCGACACGAACCGGCCTCGCCGTAGCGCCGCTTTATCGCCAAGCTACTGGTGCGTAAAGGCCACCGCCGCGCCGACCCGGCGCGCCAGCCGGGCCCGGCGCCAGCGCAGCAGCCGCCAGGTGCCGCGGGCGGCGAGACCGGCGAGCCGCCCGCGCGGCGGCAGGCCGACCGCCTTGAAGATCATGCCCATCCCGCGCTCGATATGGCGGAACCGGTAGCAGCCCATCGCGCCGGCCATATAGGCGGCGCTGCACCTTGCGTGGCTGAACGTCACGTCCGCCGCCTCGTTGCCGCAGTGCCAGGCGTAGGCCAGCTCGTCGTCCTCGCTCTCGCCGATCCGCCCCAGCGCGATCCGCAGCCGGCGCGCGAGGCCGATCCGCTCGCGCCCCAGGTAGCGGCGCATGTGGTCGTAGAACAGCTTGAAATGGCGGAACTCGTCGGCGGCGATGTGGCGGCAGATCTGCTGCAGGACGGGTTCGTCCGTCGCCTCGGCCAACGCGGTGTAGTAGCTGGAGGTCCCGGTCTCCACCATGCAGCGGGCGATCAGCTCGCCGGTGCGCGAGCCGCGGATCGATGTCTCGGCATCCAGCGGGATGTGGTAGCCGGCCTTGTAGCGGGCGAAGGCCCCCGCGTAGTCCCAGCCCGGGTCCGCCAGGCCCGCCCAGCGGCCGAGCGCGTCGCCATGCTGCACTTCCTCGGCCGCCCAATGGTCGGCGGCGGCGCGGAAGGCGGGATCGTCATGGAACACGTGGTTCAGATAAATCGCATAGTCGGTGCCGTTCCGCTCCACCATCGCGGCGGCCTTCACCAACGCCACCAGGGAAGGATCGACCTTGGAGGGGTCGAACCGGTCCCAGGCGATCTGCTCGATCTGCCAGTGCTTCGTCGGCCAGTGCTTCATCGGCGAGGAGCTTTACCCCGACATCCCGGCGCCGGCCAAGGGGCGGGCGCGAAGGGTTTCCCCGACTCGGCGGCCCGGCTTATCCTCTGTCCATGGACATGATCGTCTCCGCTGCAGCGGAGCCGCCACTGACGGCCAGCGACTCGGACCTCGTTCGCGTGCTCGGGCGGACGTCGTTCGAGCGCGGACGCGCCTACGCAGCCCAGGGACGGGTACGGCAGATCGCCCTCGCGCCGGACGGCAGCAACATCGCGGCGCAAGTGCAGGGATCGAGCCGCACGCCCTATCGCCAGCGCATCGCGCTCCACCGCGATGCGCGCGGCGCCGTGTCCGTCCACGGGATGTGCAGCTGCCCGCTCGGCGGCAATTGCAAGCATGTGGCCGCCGCGGTGATCGCCGCCCGGCGGCTTGCCTCGGCGATGCCGGCTGCCCGCCCGGATGCGCCCCCCGCGTCCTGGCCGGCCGCCGCGCCGTCCCTCCCGCCCGCCGCCGCGCCGGCCCCGCTGCCCGGCCCGCTGGCCGCCCCTCTGGCGGGCCCGCTGGCCGCCTGGCTCGACGACCTGCCCGCCGCGCGGGCCGCGGAGCCGACCGAGGACTATCCGCCGGAGGTCCGCCAGCGGGTGATCTACGTGCTCGCGGCACCGCCCGCCGGCGCGCGGCAGCGCGCGGACAGCGGGCAGGAGGTGTTCGGCCTGCCGCCGCTGCAGATCGCGGCCCACAGCGTGACCTTGCGCAAGAACGGCATGGACGGCGCGACCCGCCCGATATCCCCCGGCCGGGGCACGGGTCCCGCGCCGCCGGCTTTCTGGCGCCCGTCGGACCGGATCCTGCTGCACCGGCTGGCGACACGGGGTCCCGGCACCCGCTCGCCGGAAGACGATCCGGCCGACACGCTGCGGCGCATCCTCGCCACCGGCCGCGCCCGATGGGAAACGCCGGACGGCCCCACGCTGGCACCCGGCCCCGCCCGGCCCGGCCGGCTGGCCTGGCGGATGCACCAGGACGGCAGCCAGCTGCCCGATCTCGTGCTGGACCAGGGCACGCCGGTGCTGATCCCCGATCCCTGGTATGTCGATGCCGAGGCCGGGCTGGCCGGCCCCCTCACGCTGGGCGAGATGCCGCCGGCGCTCGCCCGCCGGCTGCTGGCCGCGCCGCCGCTGCCGCCGTTGCAGGCCACCCGCGTGCGCGCCGAACTCTCCCGCCGGCTGGACGGGATCGCGCTGCCGCTGCCGGCCGAAACCCCGCCGATCGAGGTGGTCGCCGGCCCGCCGCGCAAGCTGCTGCGGCTGATGCAGCGCCCGGTCGCCCCGCAATACTGGCAGCCGCCGGTGCCCACGCCGGTCCTGCGCCCCAGCTTCGCCTATGGCCCGATCACCGTCCCGCCCTCCCGCCCGACCGACGTGGTGGCGCATGAGGGCAAGCTCTATCGCCCGCTGCGCGATGCCGCCGCCGAGGCCGTGCTGCTGCAACGGCTGACCGGCCTCGGCCTGACCTGGCTCCCGGAGGGGTGGAACGCGGCGCACGCGCAGGACCTCACGCTGCCGGGCGCCGATCGCAGCGGCTGGGTCGCGCTGCTGGTGCGCGAACTGCCGCGGCTGCGCGCCGAGGGCTGGGAGATCGCAACCGATCCCGATTTTCCGCTGCGCGTGGTCGAGCCGTCCGGGAGCTTCGCCGCCGAACTGAGCGAATCCTCCGGCATCGACTGGCTCGATCTGCACCTCGGCGTGACGATCGAGGGCGAGCAGGTCGATCTGGTGCCGGCGCTGGTGCAGGCGATCGCCACCATGGGGGCGGATCTCGGCAAGCGCCTGACCACGCAGGACGCGACGGCGCGGTTCGTCGTGCCGCTGGCCGACGGGCGGCTGCTGTCGCTGCCGCTGGCGGCGATCCGTCCCATCCTGCAGGCGCTGATCGAGCTGTTCGCCGCCGGGGCGATCGACCCGGGCGCCGAGGGTGTGCGCTTCACCCGCCACAACGCCGCCGAACTCGCCGCGCTGGAACAGGCGGTGCCGGGGCTCGTCTGGCACGGCGGCGAGGCGATCCGCGCGCTCGGCCGGCAGCTGCGCGAGGCCGGCGGGACGATCCCGCCCGCCACCCTGCCCGCCGCGTTCCAGGGCACGCTGCGGCCCTATCAGGCCGAAGGGGTGAACTGGCTGCAATTCCTGCGCGCCGCCGGCCTCGGCGGGGTGCTGGCCGACGACATGGGCCTCGGCAAGACGGTGCAGACGCTGGCCCATCTGGCGATCGAGCAGGCGGAAGGCCGGCTCGATCGTCCGGCGCTGATCGTCTGCCCCACCAGCCTGGTGCCCAACTGGTGCGCCGAGGCCGAGCGCTTCGCCCCCTCGCTCCGCCTGCTCGCGCTGCACGGCCCGGCGCGCAAGCAGCAGTTCGCCGCCATCGGCGCGCACGATCTGGTGATCACCACCTATCCCCTGCTCGCGCGCGACGCTGCCGTGCTGGGCGCGCAGGAATGGCACGCGCTGGTGCTGGACGAGGCGCAGGCGATCAAGAACCCGCAAGCGGAGGCGACGCGCTGCGTCGCCGCGCTGAACGCACGCCAGCGCCTGTGCCTGTCGGGCACGCCGTTGCAGAACCATCTCGGCGAGTTGTGGTCGCTGTTCCACTTCCTCGCGCCCGGATTCCTCGGCACCGACAAATCGTTCCGCGCCCGCTTCCGCGTGCCGGTGGAGAAGCACGGGGACCACGAAGTGGGCGAGCGCCTCGCCCGCCGCGTGCGCCCGTTCCTGTTGCGCCGGACCAAGGCCGAGGTCGCCGCCGAACTGCCGCCCAAGACCGAGATCGTCGAGCAGGTGGCGATGGAGCCGAAGCAGCGCGTGCTGTACGAGAGCATCCGCCTGGCGATGCACGCGCGGGTGCGCGAGGCGATCGCCGCCCGCGGCCTTGCGCAGTCGGGCATCATCGTGCTCGACGCGCTCTTGAAGCTGCGCCAGGCCTGCTGCGATCCGCGGCTGCTGAAACTGAAAGCGGCGCAGCGGGCGGGGTCGGCCAAGCTGGAGCGGCTGATGGAGCTGTTGCCGGAAATGCTCGACGAAGGCCGGCGGGTGCTGGTGTTTTCGCAGTTCACCTCGATGCTCGACCTCATCATCCCCCGCCTCGACGCCGCCGCCATCCCGTTCGTGCTGCTGACCGGGGACACCACCGACCGCCGCACCCCGGTGCGCCGGTTCCAGGCCGGCGAAGTGGGGGTGTTCCTGCTTAGCCTGAAAGCCGGCGGCACCGGACTCAACCTGACCGCCGCCGATACGGTGATCCATTACGATCCCTGGTGGAACCCGGCGGTGGAGGACCAGGCCACCGACCGCGCGCACCGGATCGGCCAGGACAAGCCGGTGTTCGTGCACCGGCTGGTCACGCTCGGCAGCATCGAGGAGAAGATGGAAACCCTCAAGCAGCGCAAGCGCGCGCTGGTGGAGGGGATCCTGGGCGCCGAGCCGGGCGGCGCGCTGCGGCTGAGCGAGGCGGATATCGAGGCGCTGTTCGCGGCCTGACCGGGCGCGGGCCTTCCGCGCCTCGCGCCGCGTGCCGTGCGGTCGGGGCCCCCCGTCCCCCGCGTCCCGGCCGGACCGAACGTCATGGCCGGCGCCTCCTCGCGGCCAGCAGCGCACTCCGCCCCGCCGCCGCACTTCGCCCTGCGGCCGCGCTTCGTCCCGCCGCCACACTTTACCCCGCCGCCGCACTTCGTCATGGCCGGCGCACTTCGTCCTGCAGCCGCAAGTCGTCATGGCCGGCCTTGAGCCGGCCATGACGAATGGGGGGCCGGCCATGATGGATGGGGTAATCGGACCTAGGCAAATTTACCTTGACACGCCTGGATAAAGTTCCCTATACGTTTGCCCCGATGTCCCTGACC
>JAJZVS010000054.1 GCA_021845555.1 Pseudomonadota bacterium | reverse complement strand
GAGCAGGGCAGGCACGGACAGCGACAGGACAAACAGCGACGGGGCAAGGTGGCGCATGGTGCCGATCTCCTCGGGAGGCGGGTTCAGCGGAGGTATCGCCGCTGCGACCGGGCGCGGGGCTCTCACACCGCCGCCGGCCGGCGCTTCATGAATGCCGCGCGCAGGCACCGCGCCACGATTTCCCCGTCCTGGTTGATGCCAAGATGCTCGAACTCCACCACCCCCGCCTCGGGACGGGAGCGGCTGGAGCGGACCGCGCGCACGATCGAACGCGCGCGGATCGTATCGCCATGGAACACCGGCTTCGGGAACTCGACCTTGCTCATCCCCAGGTTGGCGATGGTGGTGCCGAGCGTGGTCTCCCCCACCGTCATGCCGATCACCAGGCCGAGGGTGAAGATGCTGTTGACCAGCGGGCGGCCGAACTCGGTCGTCTTGGCGAACTCGGCATCCAGATGCAGCGGCTGCGGATTGAGCGTGAGGCAGGTGAACAGCACGTTGTCCATTTCGGTCACGGTGCGTGACATGGCGTGCTCGAATACCTGGCCCTCGTGGAATTCCTCGAAATAGAGCCCGGCCATCGTGGTCTCCGCGCTGGGGTGAGGCGGTTCCCCCTCCCGCCAGGGAGGGGGAAAGGACGGCGCCGGAAGCTACCGCTCCAGGCACATGGCGACACCCATCCCGCCGCCGATGCACAGCGTCGCGAGGCCCTTCTTCGCGTTGCGCTTGTTCATCTCGTGCACCAGCGTCACCAGCACGCGGGCGCCGGACGCGCCGATCGGGTGGCCGATGGCGATCGCGCCGCCGTTCACGTTCACTTTCGCGGTATCCCAGCCGAGGTCCTTGTTGACCGCGATCGCCTGCGCGGCGAACGCCTCGTTGGCCTCGATCAGATCGAGGTCGTCGGCCTTCCAGCCGGCCCGGCCGAGCGCCTTGCGGGTGGCCGGGATCGGCCCGGTGCCCATCACCGCGGGATCGACCCCGGCGGTGGCGAAGGCGGCGATGCGGGCCAGGGGCGTGAGGCCGCGCTTCGCGGCTTCGGCGGCGGTCATCAGCACCAAGGTGGCGCCGCCGTCGTTGATGCCCGAGGCGTTGCCGGCGGTCACCGTGCCGTCCTTGCTGAACGCCGGGCGCAGCTTGGCCATCGCTTCGAGACTCGAATCATGGCGGATGTATTCGTCGTCGGACACCACCGTATCGCCCTTACGACCCGCGATCGTCACGGCAACGATCTCGTCCTTGAAGCGACCCGCCTTCTGCGCCGCGCTGGCCTTATGCTGCGAGCCGACGGCGAAGGCGTCTTGTTCTTCGCGGGTGATCTGGTGCGCGCGGGCGACGTTCTCGGCCGTGGTGCCCATGTGGTAGCCGTGGAACGCGTCCCAGAGGCCGTCCTTCAGCATCGTGTCGATGAACTCGACGCTGCCCATCTTGGTGCCGGCGCGCAGATAGGCGGCGTGGGCGGAGGTGCTCATGCTCTCCATCCCACCGGCGGCGACGATGGCGCTTTCGCCGGTGCGGATCTGCTGCGCGGCGAGTGCCACGGCGCGCAGGCCGGAGCCGCAGACCTGGTTGATCCCGAACGCGGTCTTGGCGTCCGGCAGGCCGGCGCCGCGCGCGGCCTGGCGGGCGGGGTTCTGGCCTTTCCCGGCGGCGAGCACCTGGCCGAGGATCACCTCGTCGATATCCCCGGGCTCCAGCCCGGCACGGGCGATCGCGGCCTGGATGGCGGCGGTGCCGAGCACATGCGCGGGAACCGCCGCGAAAGCGCCGTTGAAGCTGCCGACCGGCGTGCGGGCGGCGGAGACGATGACGACGTCGTCCATGGCGGGGGGTCTCCTTGGGGTGTTCTGACGTGGGGCACGTTACCCCTCCCCGGCCGGCGGCGGAAGCGCAGGCCGCGGGACGCGCCCGCGCCATGCGTCCGGGCCCCGGCGCCGGCATGCGCCCCGTCACAAAAAAACCCTTCTTCTCCGTGGCCCTCCGTCTCCCTCCGTGGTCTCCGTGTGAAACCTTTTGTCGCGGTCCGGCGCGCCGCCATGTCGGGGCGCACGACCTCGTGTCACGGCTCCTCGGGCCCCCTGCTGGGCCACAGGCGAACCGCACGGTTTGCAAGGTTTCACACGGAGACCACGGAGGGAGACGGAGGGCCACGGAGAAGAAGGGCTTTTGTTACCGGGGCGCTCCAGCGGCGAGGCACAGGACGATTTCTTAACGGTTGTCATGGAGAGCGGGCCGGCGAACGCTTGAGTCTGAAGGACACGACATGCTGCGGGAGCCTTCGTTGACCGGGTCGGTGATCGGTCTGGCGCTACGGGTACACAGACAGTTGGGCCCGGGATTGCTGGAGTCCGTCTACGAGGAGGCCCTTTGCTTCGAGCTGCAGGAAGCCGGGATCCGGCACGAGCGCCAGGTTGCGGTGCCGATCATGTACCGTTCGGTGCAGCTTCCCGCCGGCTTCCGGGCCGACGTGCTGGTGGAAGACGACCTGCTGCTGGAGATCAAATCGGTCGAGAGCCTGTCGCGGCTGCACGACGCACAGGTGCTCACGTACCTGCGGATGACCGGCAGGCGGATCGGCTTGCTGATGAATTTCAACGCCCTGGCCCTGAAAGACGGCCTGCGCCGGTTCGTCCTGGGCGCACCGGTGCCGGTTGGCCCGGCCGGGGAACCGGCGCATCCTCGCCGCGACCGGACCGGAAGGGGGGACCCATGACCACATTCAGCGTGCGCAACCGCCTCCAGGAAACCCTGGCGCGCGGCGCGGTGGCGGCCTCGATGACGGTGCGCATCTCGCGCGGGATCGAGATCGCCCGCATCGCCGCCACCGCCGGGTTCGAGACGCTCTATGTCGATATCGAGCACAACACGCTGGATATCGATACCGTGTGCCAAATCTGCCAGGCGGCGCTGGCCGCCGACGTCACCCCGCTGGTGCGGGTGCCGGAGCTGTCGCCCGGGCTGATCGGGCGGCTGTTGGACGGCGGCGCGCTCGGCGTGATCGCCCCGCATGTGCGCTCGGCCGAGGACGCCGCCCGCGTCGTGCGCGCGGCCAAATTCCCGCCGTTGGGGGAACGCGGGGCCGGCGGGGCGCTGCCGCATTTCGGCTTCCGCAGCGTCCCGGTCGCGGCGGCCTGCGAAGCGCTGAACGCCGCGACGATGGTCGTGGTGATGATCGAGACGATCGCCGCGCTCGACCAGGTGGAGGAGATCGCGGCGGTGGACGGGGTCGATCTGCTGATGGTCGGCACCAACGACCTGTGCGCCGAACTCGGCATTCCCGGCCAGTTCGATCATCCGCTGGTGCGCGACGCCTATGCCCGCACGATCGACGCCTGCCGCCCGCACGGCAAGCATGTGGGCGTCGGCGGCCTGGCGTCGCGGCCCGACCTGACCGCCGGGTTCGTCGCCGCCGGAGCGCGGTACGTCTCCACCGGCACGGACCTGGCCTTCCTGATGGCGGCGGCGACCGAGAAAGCGGCGTTCGTGCACGGGCTCAGGGCCGAATAGCCGAGACGGAAAAATCAATTGCGGCAACGCGGGCCGCTCCCGTATTTCTCGCCGACCGAAGCACGCAATCCGGGGCGCCGTGCCGCGACGACCCGCACGCACGGCGAGATGACAGACGCATGACGCGCCCCCCGAACGCGACCCATCACCACACGCTGTTCGGCGGCGATCCGCTCGATCTCGCGCAAGCCAGCCTGGGCGGCGGCGTGCTCGGCGGCGGCACTTCGGGCTGGCCGCAGGGCGGCAGCCTGCTCGGGAGCCTCGGTCTGCCAGGGCTGGGCATCGCGGGGTTCGGCGCCACGCCCTGGGCGGGCGGCGCGACCCCGGCCACGGGACCGGCCACGGACTCCGCCTTCGTCTCGACCAGCACGACGGCACCCGGCGGAGGGGGTTCCACCGCGGCATCGACCCTCGCAGCGGCGGCGGGGATATCCGGACTGAAGATCAACATCAGCTACGAACAGACTTCGCCGCTGCCGACCGGGTTACAGACCGCGGTCGATACGGCGGTGCAGTTCTTCGAGAGCCAGTTCACCAACCCGATGACGATCAACATCGAAATCGGTGTCGGGGATCTGCCGGCGCTGGGCAGCCAAGCCAGTTCCACCCTCCCGCCGGGTGCTTTGGGCCAGAGCCGCTCCACCGGGGTCGTCGTAGACTATTCCTCGCTGCTAAGCGCGCTGTACACCGCCGCCTTCTCCCCAACCGGCTCGGCCGATCAGATCGCCGCCTACAACAGCCTTGTGGGCAACCCACCCAGCTTGCAGGGCGGTCCCTCGGGCGCCCCTGCCCAGATCTACATCAGCCAGGCCGAGGCGAACGCGCTCGGCATCGGCAACCTGGCCAACCCGCTCGACGGCACCATCGGCATCAGCAGCACCGCGACTTTCACCTACAACCCCAACAACCGTACCGTCCCCAACGCCTACGACGCGATCGGCGTCATCGAGCACGAAATCTCGGAGGTGATGGGCCGCACCGCGATGCTCGGCACGCTCGGCAAGCCCGGCGAGTACACCCCGCTCGATCTGTTCCGCTACAGCAGCGTCGGAACCCGCAACCTCACCGCCGGCGCGGGCAACGCGTATTTCTCGCCCGACGGCACGACGATGCTGACCCAGTTCAACAACCCGTCCACCGCCGGCGGCGGCGACGCCGGGGACTGGGCGGCGCCGGCGGCCAGCGGCGATGCGTTCGTCGCCAGCGCCTCGCCCGGCGTCGCGAACCTCGTCAGCCCCACCGACGTGCGGCTACTGAACGTGCTCGGCTACACGCTCGCCGCGGCCTGCTACGCCGCCGGCACGCGCATCCGCACCCCGCGCGGAGAGGTTCCGATCGAGGCGCTGCGGGTCGGGGAAACCGTGCTGACCCGCTTCGCCGGCACCGCGCGCATCCGCTGGATCGGCACCCGCCGCATCGACTGCCGCCGCCACCCGGACCCGGCCGAAGTCCGCCCGGTGCGGGTCGCGACGGGCGCCTTCGGCCCCGGCCTGCCGGGGCGCGACCTGCTGCTCTCGCCCGACCACGCGGTGGCGCTGGACGGCGCGCTGGTGCCGATCCGCCTGCTCGCCAACGGCGGCTCCATCGCCCAGGACGCCGCCTGCGCCGAGGTGCAATATCTTCACCTCGAACTCGACCGCCACGACCTGATCTTCGCCGAGGGGCTGGCGGCAGAGACCTATCTCGATACTGGCAACCGGGCGATGTTCGAGAACGCGCCGGGCGCCGTGCTGCTGCATCCGCGCCCCTGCGATCATGCGGAAGATCCTGCGGCGCAGGCACGGCGCGAGGCCGGCTCCTGCCTGCCCTTCCGCGCCGCGCCCGCCTGGGTCGCGCCGCGCTGGCGCGTGCTGGCGGCGCGGGCCGAGGCGATCGGCTTCACTTTGCCGGCGGTGGAAACGACGGAAGATCCGGCGCTGTGCCTGGAGCATGCCGGCCAGCGCATCGCTCCGGTGCTGGCGGCGGCCGGACGGTATGTCTTCGTCGTGCCGGGCGTGTCCGGCACGACGCGGCTGCTCTCCCGCCACGCGGTGCCCGGCGCGGCGCGGCCATGGATCGAGGATCGGCGCCGCCTCGGTGTTCGGATCGACCGGCTGACGCTGCGCCACGGCGCGGCGGAGACCGAGATCGCGCTGGACGATCCATGCCTCGGCGCAGGCTGGTGGGCGCCCGAGCGCGATGCCGCGGCCCTGTGGCGCTGGACCGATGGCGCCGCCGTCTTGCCGTTCCCCTGCGCCGGCGCGGTGCTGGAACTGCGGATCGGCGACACGCCGGCCTACCCGCTCTCCGCCGCGCCAAAGCACCACGCCGCCTGATCCTGCCGCTTCGGTGAGGTTTCGCTAACGCTTAACCGCGACACTACCCCGATGCGCGGGGCACTCACGATGCCGGTGTCCGGGGCCGCCCTGCTGGCGCTGGCACTCTTGGTCGGCGCGGCATTCCTGGCGCCGGGCCTGTTCTGGCTGCTGCTCGCCCTCGCGGCGGCCGGCGCGATCCTGGTGCTGATGCTCCGGCATCCGGTGGCCGCCAGCGCGGTCTGGCTGCTCGGGGTCGGCTGCACGCTGGAAATGTCGCTCGGCGACATCCTTGGCCCCGCGTCCTACCAGCCGATCATCGCCGCGGTGAAAGGCACCGGCCTGCTGCTCGCCGCCATCGCGGTGCTGCGGTTCGGGCCACGGGCGGACCGGTTCAATCCCGGCTTCGCTTTCCTGGCAATGTTCGCGGTCGGTCTGGTCCACGGCCTCTATCCCGGCCTGACGCTGACCGAGAGCCTGCGCTCCCTGATCGGCTCCGTCGCTCCCTATGCGTTCTCCTTCAGCCGGCTTTCGCGGGAATGGGCGCGCGCGATCATCCGCGTCACCATGCTGATCCCGTCGTTCTCGGTAGCGGCCGGGGCGGTGCTCGCCCTGGCCGGCATCCGGCCGTTGTTCGTGATCTCCGGCGGGCTGCGGCTCGGCGCGCTGAGCCACCCGGCCTTCCTCGGTGGCTTTGCGCTGACCGCGATCTATGCCTGCCTGGTCGAACTCTACCGGGAGGGCAACCGCCGCCTGATCGGCCTGCTGGCAGTCAATTTCGCGATCCTGGTGCTCACCGGCGCGCGCGCCCCGCTGCTGTATGGCGTGGCGGTCACCGGGCTTACCCTGGCCTTCGTGCCTTCACCGGCCTTCGCGCGGCGGGAACGGACGGGGCTGCTGCTCGCCGCGGCGGCGCTGGTGCCGCTGGCGATTGCGCTCGCCGGCAGCCTGACCGCGTTCCGGCTGTTCAACCTGCTCGACCACAACGCCGACGGGCTCAGCGGGCGCGAGCAGATCTGGGCGTATTTCGAGCGCGCTGCCGCCACCTCCCCCTGGGTCGGCTGGGGCGTCGGCGCGGGCAATGCGGTGATCCCGCAGACCAGCCACGTGGTCCGGGTCATGCACACCTGGGCGGCGCACAACGAATATCTGCGCATCGCGGTCGAAGGCGGCCGGATCGGGGAGGCACTGCTGCTGGCATTGTTCATCCTCTGGGCCACCGCCCATACCGCGCGCCTGCCCAGACCCGAGCGGGCGATCCTGCGCCTGGTGTTCGCGGCCTTCGCCTGCCACGCCGTCACCGATAACGTGCTGATCTCCACCTCCGCCTCGGTGCTGTTCGCCTTCATCGCCGCGGTGTTCGCCCGCGGGGCGCTGGAGGCGGAAGCCGGCGCGCTGTCCGATTGACCGGCGGGGGCCCGCTCCCTAGCTTGCGGCGCATGTCCGCGGCACCGAAGACCGGGGCAACGCCCCTCCCGAAAGCCTGGCCGTTCGAGGAAGCCGCGAAAGTCGCGGCCCGTCTCGCCGCGTCGGGCAAGACGCATGCGCTGTTCGAGACGGGCTACGGCCCCTCCGGCCTGCCGCATATCGGCACGTTCGGCGAAGTGGCGCGCACCACCTGGGTGCGCCACGCCTTCACCCACCTCACCGGCCTGCCATCCCGCCTGCTCGCGTTCAGCGACGATATGGACGGGCTGCGCAAGGTGCCGGACAACGTGCCGAACCGGGAGCTGCTGACGCAGTACCTCGGCCAGCCGCTGACCCGCATCCCCGATCCGTTCGGCGCGCACGCCAGCTTCGGCGCACACAACAACGCAAGGCTGCGCGGGTTCCTGGACTCGTTCGGGTTCGAGTACGAGTTCGCTTCGGCCACCGACTACTACGCCTCCGGACGGTTCGACACGGCGCTGCTGCGCGTGCTGGAATGTTACGACGAGGTGATGGCGGTGATCCTGCCCACCCTCGGCCCCGACCGCCGCGCCACCTATTCGCCGATCCTGCCGATCCACCCGCGTACCGGCGTGGTGATGCAGGTGCCGATGGAAAGCCGCGACCCGGCCGCAGGCACGGTGGTCTGGCGCGATCCCGAGACCGGTCAGGCATTCGAAACCAAGGTCACCGGCGGCGCGGCCAAGCTGCAATGGAAGGCGGACTGGGCGATGCGCTGGTTCGCCCTCGGCGTCGATTACGAGATGTCGGGCAAGGACCTGATCGATTCCGTGCGCCTGTCGGGCCGCATTTGCCGCATCCTCGGCGGACAGCCGCCGGAAGGCTTCACCTACGAATTGTTCCTCGACGAGCAGGCGCAGAAGATCAGCAAGTCCAAGGGCAACGGCCTGTCGGTGGAAGAATGGCTGCGCTACGCGCCGGCGGAGTCGCTCGCCCAGTTCATGTACCACCAGCCGCAGCGCGCCAAGCGGTTGTATTTCGATGCCATCCCGCGCGCGGTGGACGACTACCTGGCCCACGCCGTCCGTCTGTCCGCCCAGCCGGACGAGGAGCGACCGGCCAACCCGGCCTGGCACATCCATGCCGGCCGCATGCCCAACCACGGCGGCAGCCCGGTGTCCTTCGGCATGCTGCTGAACCTGGCAAGCGTGGTGAACGCCGATACGCCCGACATCCTGTGGGGCTTCATCCGCCGCTACGCCCCGGACGCCAGCCCGGCGACAATGCCGTTCCTGGACAGTCTGGTCGGCCATGCGATCGCCTACTACCGCGACTTCGTCCGCCCGGCGAAACACTACCGCCTGCCGGACCCGAAGGAACGCGCGGCGCTGGCCGATCTGGCCGAGACACTGAAGGGCCTGGAACCTGGCACGGACGCCGAGACGATCCAGAACCTCGTCTTCGAGATCGGCAAGCGCCACGGCTTCACCGAACTGCGCGCCTGGTTCGGCTGCCTCTATCAGGTGCTGCTCGGCCAACAGGAAGGCCCTCGCTTCGGCGGGTTCGTGGCGCTGTACGGCGTGAACGAAACCGTCGCCCTGATCGAGGCCGCGCTTGCCCGGCCGGCGGATGCGGCATGAGAGGCGCAGCCAGGAAGGCCAGGGGGCGCTGCCCCCTGGACCCCCGCCAAGGGCTTAGCCCTTGGAACCATTGGGGGCTTCGCCAGGAAGGGGGCGCCACCCTGCCGTTGGAATGGTCCGTGTCGCGCCCCCTTCCTGGCCAAGCCGTCAGCGGGGGCCAGGGGACCAGTCCGCTGGCGGGGGGTCCCAAGGGCCCACTAGGGGGGCAGCGCCCCCCTGGCCTTCCTTCCTGACCCCTCATGCCCCACCGCCTGCGGCATGTGCCGGCGCTGCTTGGGGCTTTGTTGCTGTTTGTGGCGCTGTATGCCGTGCAGCGGGAGTTCCGGTCGCTCCGGTTGGATGCGATCGGTCAGGCGCTCGATGCGATTCCGGCCAGGGCGTTGTTGTTCGGTTTCCTGTTCACCGTGCTCTCGTACGCCGGTCTGACTCTTTATGACTGGTTGGGAACCATCTACGCCGGCCACCGGGTCAGGTACGGGCGGATCGCGTTCGCTTCTTTCTGTGCCTATGCGTTGTCCCATAACCTGGGGTTTGCCGCCGTCTCCGGCGCCGCGGTGCGCTATCGGCTGTATGCGCACTGGGGGCTGACACCAGGGCAGATCGCGCGCGTGGTCGCGTTCTGCAGCCTGACGTTCGGGTTGGGCGGGATGGTGCTGGGCGGGGCGATCCTGTTCGTCGAGCCACAGGCGGTGCCGTTCTTCGGCGATCATCTGCCGCCGGCGGTGTTGTATGGCTTCGGCGTGCTTCTGTGGGGCATCGTCGTCGGCTATGTCACGCTGGCACGCTGGGTCGGCACGATCCGTCCGTTCGGGCATGAGATCGAGCTGCCGGGGTTTCGCATGGCTCTGGCACAGGTGGCGCTCGCGACCGCGGATGTCGCGCTCACGGCGACGATCTTCTGGGTGCTGGTGCCGCACGCTCCGGGGCTGAACTGGCTGATCTTCCTCGGTATCTACGTCACCGCCTACACCGCTGGTCTGGCCGCCAACGTGCCAGGCGGAATAGGGGTGTTCGACAGTGCGGTGCTGTTTGGTTTGGCGCCATACCTGTCGGCACCGCGCATCGTCGCCGCGGTGGTCGTATTCCGGCTCTATTACTACGTCATCCCGCTGTTCTTGGCTGGCTCGATGTTCGCCGGGAACGAGGTCCTGCTGCGCGGCGAGGCCATGCTGGGGCGATTGGCGCGCCGGCCGATCGGCCGTGCTCTGGGTCGGGTGGGCGAGCCGGATTTCGCGGTGGCTGCCGCCACCGGAGCGGCGACACTGTCGGGCCTGTTGCTGCTCGGGGTAGGCGTGCTGGCGCCGCACCAGGGGAGCGGAGAGCCCGTTCTTCTGTCCGACCTTGCGAACCACGCGGGACAGTTCGTGCCGTCGCTGCTCGGCGCCGCGCTTGTGGTGGTCGGGTTGGGGCTGGTGCGACGCGTCACCTTGGCATGGTGGGCTTCGCTGCTCCTGCTGGCCGGTGGCGCGCTGTTCATGGCCGGACGGAGCGGCGCGCCCGGTTGGATCTCCGGCGTGTTGGGGTTGTCGGCGCTGCTGCTGGCCCCGTTTCGCGCCTTGTTTTATCGGCCGGCGCGCCTCACCAGCGGCAAGCTGGAGACTTCTGCCGCCGCGCCGTTGCTGGCGCTGGTCCTGGGCGTGTTGGGGTTGGTGGGATTCCGTAGCCACATCGCTGGCCTGACAGCGGACGCATGGTGGGAGATCGTGTTGGCCCCAGGGGTCCCCGCGGGCCTGCGGGTAAGCGTGGCGTTGACGGTCGTGCCGGCGCTGATCGCGGTCTGGGCGCTGCTGCGGCCCGGGCGGACCGCCTGGCAGACGTGGGACACGGCAGCCCAGCGGCGATTTGCAAGCCTGGGTGCGGCGCCGCCGGCGCGGGCGGACGGGCTGGTGTGGGGCGAATCCGGCCGGGCCGCGATCCCGTTCCTGCGCCGCGGGCGGGTGCTTCTGGGTCTCGGAGATCCGGCCGGCGCATCCGGCGATCGTATCTCGGCCATCTGGCGGCTGCGCGATCTGGCCGAGCAGGAAGGACGGGATCCGGCCATCTGGCGGGCCGGGCCGGAACTCCTGAAGATCTACGCGGACCTGGGGCTGACCGGCCTACCGCTGGGACCCGATGGTCTGCCCGAGGCAGCGGAGCGAATACCGCCGGCGGGCACATATCTTGTGTGCGCCGCCGAGCGCGACCTCGCAGCGCTGGTGCCGCTGCTGCCCGATCCGACGGAGGGTTAACCAGGGAGGGAAGAGAGCGACCGGACCGACATCAGGGCCACCTCCTCGCACGCGCCTTCGCGAACAGCGGGAGTCACGGGGATAACACGACTTGCCGGCGGGCGACCGCGATGGGCGGACGAAACCCGGGGATAACACGACGGGTCCGGTGCCCTGGGGATCGCTTTCAGCCTTCCCCCCCGCAGATCCGCATAACCCGCCCTAGCCATCCTGAATCAACGCGCTGACGCGTGCTGCTGCTGTGGACAACAGGGACCGCCGGCCGGGACAACTCTTATCCCCATGATTGACACCCCCTACTGCTACCCCTCCAAGCTTTCTAGAATCTTCTCTTCTGTTTAGAGGGAGGGAATGGAGATCGATCGGACCGTCGTGCGACAGGACAAACCGCTGCTGGCGGCTTTGGGCGGGGCAGCAATTTGGCCGCCGCCGGTGTGGCTGATGCGTCAGGCTGGGCGCTACCTGCCGGAGTATCGCGCGATCCGGGCCGGGGCCGCGGATTTCATCGCGCTGTGCACCTCGCCGGACCTGGCGGCGGAGGTGACGCTGCAGCCGATCCGCCGGTTCGGGTTCGATGCCGCCATTCTGTTCAGCGATATCCTCATGCTGCCCTGGGCGCTCGGTCACGGTCTGGCGTTCCGGGAAGGCGAGGGGCCGGTGCTGCCGCCGCTGCGCGATGCCGCCGGGCTGGCGCGGCTCGACCCTTCGCGCCTGACCGGAGCGATCACGCCGATCCTGGAGACGGTGCGCCGCGCCCGCGCGGGTCTGGCCGCGGAGGGATTCGACCGCACCGCGCTGATCGGCTTCGCCGGCGCCCCGTTCACCGTCGCCTGCTACATGATCGAGGGTGGCGGCTCGAAGGACTTCGCGGCTACCCGAACGCTGGCTTACGCCGATCCGGCCTTGTTCGGCGCGTTGATCGACCTGCTGACCGAGGCCACGATCGCCTATCTGGCGGCGCAGGTGGCGGCCGGGGCCGAGGCGGTGATGCTGTTCGACAGCTGGGCCGGCGTGCTGGCGCCTGACTTGTTCCGCGCGCATGTGGTCGCGCCGCTGCGCCGCATCGTCGCGACGTTGAAGACACGCTTTCCGGCGGTGCCGGTGATCGGGTTTCCGCGGATGGCCGGGATGATGCTGGGGGTCTGCGCGCGGGATACCGGGGTGGACGGGCTGGGCGTGGATACTGCCGCCGATCTTGCCGTCGCGGCGGCGCTGGTGCCGGCGCGGGTGGCGTTGCAGGGCAACCTCGATCCGCTGGCCCTGGCGGTCGGGGGACCGGCCCTGGCACGGGGTGTGGAGACGGTGCTGCGCGCCGGGCGCGGGCGACCGTTCGTGTTCAACCTCGGCCATGGCGTGGTGCCGCACACCCCGCCGGAGCACGTGGCCGAGCTGGTCCGGCGGGTGCGCGCCGCGGGTTAGACCACCGGGGAGGCGCCCCCGTCCATGTTGATCGCCGCGCCGGTGGTGAATCCGCCACGGTCCGAGCAGAGCAGGCAAGCCATCGCCGCGAACTCCTCCGGCTTGCCCAGCCGGCCGAGCGGGATGTTGGCGCCGAGCTTCGCGGCATAGGCTTCGAACGGTTCGTTGCTGCCCTGCGCGGCGTGGCGGCGGACCCATTGGTCGGACACGATCTGGCCGACCAGCATCGCGTTCACCAGCACATTATGCGGCGCGCCTTCGTTGGCGAGGATCTTGGTCAACGCCATGCCGGCGGCGCGGGAAACCGCGGTTGGCGCACCATTGGCCCGCGGCGCCTTGGCGCCGATGTTGAGCACGTTGATGATCCGCCCCCAGCGGCGCTCCTTCATGCCCGGCAGGGTCAGGCGCGTCAGGCGGATGGCGGCGAACAGCTTGAGGTCCAGATCCTCCTGCCACATCGCATCGGTGATCTGATCGAACGGCATCGCGCGCGAGGTGCCGGCGTTGTTGATCAGGATATCGACCTTGCCGAAGGCCGCGATGGCGGCAGCGAAGGCCCGCTCACAGTCGCCCGCCTGGGAAACGTCGGCCTTGACGGCGAGGACGCGGCCAGGGGCGGTGCGCTCGATTTCCACCCTGGCTTCTTCCAGCACGTCCGCCCGACGCGCCAGCAACGCGACGTTCGCGCCCGAACGGGCAAATTCAGCGGCCATCGCGAAGCCGAGACCCTTGGACGCGCCGGTGATGATCGCGCTGCGGCCGGCGAGGGAGATTTCCATCTTGTTCCTCCTGCGGAGTGCCGGCGGGCAGGGCCGCTCGGTCGTTTTCTTCGCTCAGTGTGCGGGCCGGCCGGGGCAATGGCAAGGCGGGCAAACCGGGCCATCGCCCGGTTGTCTGTTGCCGACAAGACATCGGGTCTGGATCGGTGGATTGCCCGGCCGATCGGCCAGATGGCTGCCTGCACTCATTGGTGAGCGGATTGTAACCGTTCTGGAGACGTCCAGGAGTCAGCAACCGGGAGGTAGTTGGGTCGATCCCAGGTCGTTCGAGCCGGCTGGATGGATCAGGTTCGTAACGCTCGTGAGCGAAGCTTCCATGATCCGGGCATCCATGCGCGTTCTGTTGCGGAATCTTTCCGACAGGCGAGGTATCACCAGCCTGGAATATGCGCTGCTGGCGTTCATGTTCAGTGCGTCGGTGACCGGCATCTCTTTCA
>JAJZVS010000053.1 GCA_021845555.1 Pseudomonadota bacterium | reverse complement strand
CTCGCGTTCCGGCCGGGGGACACGCCAGCCACCCGCCGCGCGGTGGTGGATGCGATCCACCGGATTCCGCACGCATTTACCGGCTGAGCGGAGCGCTGGCGCGACGAACGTTGCCCGCTTGCGGGCAACGGCGAAGGGGGCTTTCGAACGCCCGCCCCGCCAGCCGGGTTCACCCCAGCAGCGTTTCGGTGTGTTCCCCCAGCCCCGGCGCCGCGACATCCCCGGCCGGTTGGCGGAAGGCGGGCAGCACCGGCACCGGCAGCGCCGGCAAGCGTTGCCCGGCCGCGTTCGTCACCCCGCCGGCGAACAGGCCGCGGGCCCGAAAATGCGGGCCCGCCAGCGCTTCCTCGACCGTCGCCACCACCGAGCAGCAGCAATCCTCCCCCATGAACACCGCGCCCCACGCCGCCGCCGACCTGGTGCGCAGGATCGCGGCGACCCCCGCAATGGTGGCCGCCGGGTCGCGCGCATCGTCCGCCAGCGCCGGATCGAGGCCGATCAATGCGCAGAACCGGTCCCAGAAGCGCTGCTCGATCGCCGCCACCGCGATCAGCCGTCCGTCGGCGGCCGGATACAGCCGGTAGCGCGGCCCGCCGCCGGTGGTGAGCGAATCCCCGTTGCCCGGGAACCGCCCGGTGCCCAACCCGGCGCCGATCGCCCAATAGAGGAACGGGAACAGATGGTCGGTCATCGCGACATCCAGCCGGCTGCCCCGCCCGGACGGCCCGCGCGCCAGCAGCGCCAACAGGATGTTCATGAATGCCGGATAGGCGCCGGCCGCGATATCAGCCGCCAGCACCGGCGGCACCGTCGGGTGCGCGGGATCGCCGGAGGAAACCGACAGCACGCCGGTATCGCCGATGTAGTTCAGGTCGTGCCCCGCCACGTCCCGCTTCGGCCCGTCCTGGCCGTAACCGGTGATCGAGCAGTAGATCAGCTTCGGATACCGCGCCGACAGCGCCTCCCACCCCAGCCCCAGCCGGTCCATCACGCCGGGGCGGAACTGCTCCACCAGCACGTCGGCGCGGGCGAGCAGCGGATCGAGCCGGGCGCGCCGCGCGGGGTCCTTCAGGTCGAGCGCCACGCTCGCCTTGCCGCGGTTGAGCAGGGCGAAATTGACGCTGTCCGCGCCCCAGGCCGGCGCGTAGATCCGCATCTCGTCGCCGATCGGCGGGCGTTCGATCTTCACCACCTCGGCGCCCGCCTCGGCCAGCATCAGCGTCGCCAGTGGCCCCGGCAGCAGGGTGGTGAAATCCAGCACCAGCATCCCGGCAAGCGGCAGCGTCATGGCAGGTCTCCGGCCGGACCGCGGCCGGCGCGCGCCGCGCCGGGCGGGGGCCCTGGATTTGCCGGGCCGGCTGACGCAGCATGGGGATCAGAAAACCATAGGCGCTGCCGGCGCGGGGGCCAACCGCGCGGGCTTGCGTCGCCGGTGTATCTCCGTAAAACGGAGCGGGAAGGAGGGAATTGTGCCGCCTGCCATCACCCCCACGCTGCACCCGGCCCAGGCCGCCAGGCTGCGCGCCGCCGGGCATTGGCCCGACCGGTTGGTGCTCGAACGGCTGGACCGCTGGGCGGAGGAGACGCCCGATCGCCTGGCGATCGTCGGCAACAGCAGCCTGACCGGGCAGCGCAGCGCGTTGACCTACGCCGAACTCGCCCGGCGGGTCGATCGCATCGCCTTCAACCTCGCGCGGCGTGGCATCGAACGCAACGACGTGGTCTCCTACCAATCCCCCAACTGGTGGGAATTCGTGGCGCTGCATTTCGCGCTGCTGCGGATCGGCGCGATCAGCAACCCGATGATGCCGATCTTCCGCGCCCACGAACTGCGCTTCATGCTGGGTCTGGCGGAATCGAAACTGTTCATCGTGCCGCGCGCCTTTCGCGGCTTCGACTATCCGCCGATGGCCGCGGCGCTGCGTCCCGATCTGCCCGCGCTGAAGCAGATCCTGGTGGTGGACGGCGCCGGCGCGGAGGCATTCGAATCGCTGTGGCGGACGGAGGTCGATCCCGCCGCCGCGCGCGCGCTGTTCGCCGCCCGCCGGCCCGCGTCGGACGAGGTGGTGCAGATCCTGTACACTTCCGGCACCACCGGGGAGCCGAAGGGTGTGCTGCACACGCCGAACACGCTGCTCGCCGCGCTGCTGCCCTATGCGGAACGGTTCGGCCTCGGTCAGCGGGACGTGGTGCTGATGGCCTCGCCGCTCGCGCACCAGACCGGGTTCCTCTATGGGCTGATGATGCCGACCTGGCTCGGCGCCACGCTGGTGTTGCAGGATGTGTGGGACCCGCAGCGCGCGCTCGATCTGATCCAGGCCGAGGGCGTGACGTTCACGATGGGCGCGACGCCGTTCCTGGCCGATCTGGCAACCGCCGCCGAAACCAGGCCCACCGACGCCGCCAGCCTGCGCACCTTCCTGTCGGCCGGCGCGCCGATCCCGCGCGCCCTGGTGCGCCGCGCGTCCGAGGCGCTGGGGGCGAACATCATCTCCGCCTGGGGCATGACCGAGAACGGTGCGGTCACGACCACCAAGCCCGGCGATCCGCCGGAAAAGACCTTCGAGACCGACGGCTGCCCGATCCGCGGCATGGAGGTCCGGGTGGTCGATGCCGAGGGCATGCTGTTGCCGCCGGGTGCGGAAGGACGCTTGCAGACGCGCGGGGCCACCAACTTCGTGGGCTATCTGAAGCGCCCCGAGTGGTACGCGATGGATGCGGACGGCTGGTTCGAGACCGGCGACCTCGCCCGCATCGACGCCGACGGCTACGTGCGCATCACCGGACGGCTGAAGGACGTCATCATCCGCGGCGGCGAGAACATTCCGGTGGTCGAGATCGAGGGCCTGCTCTACCGCCATCCCGCGGTGCGCGAGGCGGCGGTGGTGGCGATGCCCGATCCGCGCCTGGGCGAGCGCGCTTGCGCCTTCCTGACGTTGCGCGAGGGGGCGGGGCTGGGTTTCACCGAACTGACGCGGTTCCTGGAAGCCCAGGGCCTGGCGCGCAGCTACTGGCCCGAGCGGCTGGAAGTGCTGCCCGAACTGCCCAAGACGCCGAGCGGCAAGATCCAGAAGAACGAACTCCGCAGCCTGGCGCGCACCCTTCCTCCGCCTGGCGCCGACGCGGCGCGCTCGTGACGGCGGGCGACCTGCTTGCAAAAGGAATGACCTTCCGTGCTGCTGAATGAAGAACACACGCTGATCCGCGACACCGCCCGTGCCTTCGCGCGCGAGCGCCTCGCCCCGTTCGCCGCCGAGCGCGAGGCCGCCTGCACCATCCCGCGCGAGGTGATCCGCGAGATGGGCGCGCTGGGTCTGATGGGCATGACCATTCCCGCGGAATGGGGCGGCGCCGGGACCGACCACGTCTCCTACGCGCTCGCCCTGGCGGAAATTGCCGCCGGGCACGGCGCGATCTCCACCGTGATGAGCGGACACAACTCGGTGGGCTGCCAGCCGCTGCTGCGCTACGGCACCGCGGCGCAGAAGGAACGCTGGCTGCGGCCGATGGCGCGCGGGGAGAAGCTCTCGGCCTTCTGCCTCACCGAACCGCAGGGCGGCTCGGATGCCGGCGCATTGCGCACGCGGGCGCGCCGGCACGGGCAGGGCTGGCGGCTCGACGGGACCAAGCAGTTCATCACCAGCGGGGAGACCGCCGACATCGCCCTGGTGTTCGCCGTCTCCGACCCCGAGGCCGGCAAGCGCGGCATCAGCGCCTTCCTGGTTCCCACCGACACGCCCGGCTACCGCGTGCTGCGGCGGGAAAAGAAGATGGGGCAGAACGCGTCCGACACCTGCGAGATCGCGTTCGAATCGCTGGAGCTTCCCGCCGACGCGCTGCTCGGCCGCGAGGGCGAGGGCTACCGCATCGCGCTTTCCAATCTGGAAGGCGGGCGCATCGGCATCGCCGCGCAGTGCATCGGCATGGCGCGCGCCGCGCTGGAGCGCGCGATCGCCTATGCGGGCGAGCGGGTGACCTTCGGGCGCAAGATCATCGAGCATCAGGCGGTCGCGTTCCGTCTGGCGGACATGGCGACCTCCCTCGCCGCCGCCGAGCAACTCGTGCTGCACGCGGCGGTGCTCGCCGGTGCCGGGGAGCCGTGCCTCAAGGAGGCGTCGATGGCCAAGCTGTTCGCGTCGGAAATGGCCGAGCGGGTTTGCTCCGACGCGATCCAGACCTTCGGCGGCGCCGGCTACATGGTGGAGCAGGAGGTGGAGCGCATCTACCGTGACGTGCGCGGGGCGAAGATCTACGAGGGTACCAACGACATCCAGCGCCTGGTGATCAGCCGCGCGCTGGCGCGTGGCTGAAACGACAACGAGGATGACCGGGATGTTCCAACTTTCCGTGGCCGACGGGATCGCCACGCTGATGCTCGACCGCGCGCCGGTGAACGCGATGAACGATGCCTGGGTGGCGGGGTTCCACGCCACGCTCGACGGGCTCGGCAAGCGCGATGACTGGTCGGTGCTGCACCTCCGCAGCGCGCACAAGGTGTTCTCCGCCGGCGCGGACCTTGCGCAGATGCGCGAGCGCTTCACGCCGGAGGGGCTGGAACCGCAGCTTGTCAGCATCCGCGACTACCAGAAACTGTTTGCGCGCATCGAGGAACTGCCCGCCGTGACGCTGGCCGAGATCAACGGCACCGCGCTGGGCGGCGGGTTCGAACTTACGCTCGCCTGCGACCTGCGGATCGCCGCGCACGAAGCCAGGGTCGGGCTGCCGGAAGTGCGCCTTGGCCTGCTGCCCGGCGCCGGCGGCACGCAGCGCCTGACCCGGCTGTGCGGGCGGCCCACCGCGCTGCGCCTGATCCTGGGGGCGGAGACGCTGGATGGCGCGGCGGCCGAACGGCACGGGCTGGTGCAATGGAGCGCGCCGGCGGCCGAGCTCGCCGCGCGGGCGCGGGACATCGCCGCACGCTATGCGGCCTTGCCGCCGCACGCGGCGCGCGCGGCCAAGGCCTGCATCGCCATGGCGCTCGATCCGGACAGCGACGGCTTCGCCGCCGAGATCGACCATACGCGCGGCTTGCTGCAAAGCGCGCCGACCCGCACGCTGGTCGGCGAATTCCTCACCCGCTCGCAACGATAATCAGGAGACCGATCATGGAAATGGCAGATCGCAGCGTCATCGTCACCGGCGGCGCCTCCGGCATCGGCCGGGCCACCGCCCTGCTGCTGGCCCGCGAGGGCGCGCGCGTGTTCGTGGGCGACGTGAACGAGGAAGCCGGCCGTGCGATGGCGGAAGAAGCCCGCGGCGCCGGACGGAACATCGCCTTCCACAGACTGGAACTGACCGACCCCGCCTCGGTCGCCGCCTTCGCCGGCGCGGTGCATGCGGCGGTGCCCTGCCTCGACGGTCTGGTGAATGCCGCCGGCTGGGACCGGATCCAGCCCTTCATGGAAAACGCGCCGGAGATGTGGGACCGGGTGATCGCCATCAACCTGATGGGCGGGGTGCGCCTCGCGCGGCTGGTGCTCGAGCCGATGATCGCGGCCAATCGCGGCAAGATCGTCAACGTGGCCTCCGACGCCGGGCGCGTCGGCAGCATGGGAGAGACGGTGTACGCCGCCGCCAAGGGCGGCATCATCGCGTTTACCAAGTCGCTGGCGCGCGAGATGGCGCGGCACCGGATCAACGTGAACTGCGTCTCCCCCGGCCCGACCGACACGCCGCTCTTTCAGGCGCAGCCGGAACGGATGCAGGCGGCGCTGATCCGCGCGATCCCGTTCCGCCGCGTCGCCGCACCGGAGGAGATCGGCCAGGCGATCATGTTCTTCCTCAGCGCCCGGTCGGACTATATTACGGGCCAGGTGCTCAGCGTCAGCGGCGGGCTGACGATGGTGGACTAAAGCCGGGAGTGGACTGACCGCGGCGCAACGGGGAGGAAACGGGGATGCAGCTCAATCGTGACGACCTGATCCAGGCCTATCGCACCATGGCGACGATCCGCCGGTTCGAGGAGCGGGTGCAGGACGAGTTCTCCAAGGGCGCCATCCCCGGCTTCGTGCATCTCTATGCCGGGCAGGAGGCCTCGGCCGTCGGTGTGTGCAGCCATCTTGGCGACGGGGACGTGATCGCCAGCACCCATCGCGGGCACGGCCACAGCATCGCCAAGGGCTGCGACGTGACGGGGATGATGCTGGAACTGTTCGGCCGGCAGGGCGGGCTGTGCGGCGGCAAGGGCGGATCGATGCACATCGCCGATCTCGATCGCGGCATGCTGGGCGCGAACGGGATCGTCGGCGGTGGCCCGCCGCTGGTGGTGGGCGCGGCGCTGACCGCCAAGACGCTCGGGCGCAAGACCGTCGCGGTCGCGTTCACCGGCGACGGCGCATCGAACCAGGGCACCACGTTCGAGGCGCTGAACCTGGCGGTCGTGCTGCAACTGCCGGCCATCTTCGTGTTCGAGAACAACCAGTACGGCGAGGGCACCGGCGCCGCCTACGCGGTGGGCAGCCGCGACATCGCCGGCCGGGCCCGCGGCTTCGGCCTGCCCGCGGTGAAGGTGGACGGGGACGATTTCTTCGCCGTGCACGAAGCCGCGCGGGAGGCGATCGAACGCGCCCGCGCCGGCGGCGGGCCGAGCGCGCTGGAAGTGGAGACCTGCCGTTTCTACGGCCATCATTCCGGCGACGCGCAGCTCTATCGCGCCAAGGACGAAACCCGGCGCTTGCGCGAGGAGCACGACTGCCTGAAGCATTTCCGCCGCCGGGTGCAGGAAGCCGGCCTGCTGGACCCGCCGGAACTCGATACGGCGGATGCCGACGTGGCGGCCTTGATCGAGCGCGCCATCGCCGCCGCCCAGGCCGCTCCGCCGCCCGATCCGGCGGCGCTGATGACCGATGTCTATCTGTCCTACTGAGCGGGGGAACGCGCGATGCCGATGAAAACCATCCGCCAGGCGCTGAACGAAGCCCTGGCGCAGGAAATGCGCCGCGATCCCCGCGTGGTGGTGATCGGCGAGGACGTCGCCGGCGGCGCCGGCACGCCCGGGCAGCGGGACGCCTATGGCGGCGTGCTCGGCGTGACCAAGGGCCTGATCGGCGAGTTCGGGCCGGAGCGGGTGATCGACACGCCGATCACCGAATCCGCCATCATGGGCGCGGCGGCGGGTGCCGCGGCGACCGGGCTGCGGCCGGTGGCGGAGCTGATGTTTTCCGACTTTTTCGGCGTCTGTTTCGATCAGATCTACAACCAGGCGGCGAAGTTCCGCTACATGTTCGGCGGCAAGGCGACCACGCCGCTGGTGATCCGCACCATGATCGGCGCCGGGCGCAGCGCCGCCGCGCAGCATTCGCAATCGCCGTACCACGTCTTCACCTCGGTGCCGGGGCTGAAATGCGTGATCCCGTCCAACGCCTACGACGCCAAGGGGCTGCTGATCCAGGCGATCCGCGACGACGACCCGGTGATCTTCTGCGAGCACAAGCTGATGTACGACCTGCGCGCGGAGGTCCCGGACGAGGCCTATACGATCCCGTTCGGCGAAGCCAACGTGGTGCGCGACGGGGAGGACGTGACGATCGTCGCGCTGGCCCGCATGGTCCATTACGCGGCCGAGGCGGCGGAGGCGCTGGCGAAGGAGGGGATCGATTGCGAGCTGATCGACCCGCGCACGACGTCCCCGCTCGATACCGACACGATCCTCGACAGCGTCGCCCGCACCGGACGGCTGGTGGTGGTCGATGAAGGCACGCCGCGCTGCGGGGTGGCGGCAGACATCGCCGCGCTGGTCGCCGAGCACGCATTCGCTGCCCTGCGCGCGCCGATCCGGCGGGTGACGGCGCCGCACACGCCGGTGCCGTTCGCGCCCTCATTGGAGAAACTGTATATCCCGAGCGTCGGGTCGATCGCGCAGGCGGTGCACGACACCTACGGATACGGGCGATGAGCGCCGCCATCGTCGCGCTGACCATGCCCCAATGGGGGCTGACGATGACCGAGGGCAAGGTCGCGGAATGGCTCAAGCCCGAAGGCGCCGCGCTGGTGCCGGGTGACGAACTGGTGGAGATCGAAACCAGCAAGATCACCAACGCGATGGAGGTCGAACAGCCCGGCGTGCTGCGCCGGATCACGGCGCCCGCCGGCACCACCTTGCCGGTCGGCGCGCTGCTCGCCGTGATCGCCGAGGCCGACGTGGCGGACGCGGAGATCGACCGCTTCGTCGCCGGCTTCGTCGCCCCCGTGGCGGAAGCCGAAACGACCGCAGAACCGGCCGCTGCCCCGGCGATGCTGGAAGGCGCCTTCGGCCGGCTGCGCTATCTCGAAGCCGGCAGCGGCCCCGGCGTGCCGGTGGTGCTGCTGCACGGGCTGGGCGCCGATCTCGGCGGCTGGATGTTCACCCAGCCGGCGCTGGCCGAGGGGCGGCGGACGATCGCTCTCGATCTCCCCGGTCACGGTGGGTCGGACAAGGATGTGGGTCCCGGCGATCCGGCGCGCTTCATCGATGCGATCGCGGACGCGCTGGACCGGCTCGGGATCGACCGGGCGCATCTGGTCGGTCACTCGCTGGGCGGCGCGATGGCCGCCGGGCTGGCACGCCGCCAGCCGGAGCGGGTCGCCGGCCTGACCCTGATCGCCCCCGCTGGCGTCGCGCCGGAGATCAACGACGCCTTCATCCAGGGCTTCGTGCAAGCCAGCCGGCGCAAGGACGTCGCCGCGGTGCTGGCCCTGCTGGTCTATCACCCCGCGCTGGTCAGCCGGTCGATGGTCGAGGACGTGCTGCGCTACAAGCGCCTGGACGGGGTGGCCGAGGCAATGGCACGGATCGCGCAGGTCTGGTTTCCGGGCGGGCGGCAGGCCCACTTGCTGGTGGCGGAGGCGGCGGCCAGCGGCGTGCGCATGCAGGTGATCTGGGGGCGCGAGGACCGGGTCATTCCCGCCGCGCAGGCCGAGGCACTGGCGTCCGCTGAACGCCATGTGCTGGAAGGCGCCGGCCATATGCCGCACATGGAAAAGGCCGCCGAGGTCAACCGCCTGATCGCGCGCTTCCTCGCGGCGGGCGCGTAGGTCCCCCTACCCGCCGGCGCGCGCCGCGTTCCGCCGCGCCAGCGCGCGCACCGCCGCCTGCACCGGCGCAAGCGCGTTCGGCAGTATCTCGAACCGTTCCTCGCGCTGGAACAGATCGGCCAGCCGCGCGGGCAGCGCGGGGCGTTGGCCGATGGCGCGTTCGATCGCGTCCGGGAACTTGGCCGGATGCGCGGTCGCCACCGCCACGGTCGGCACGCCGTGCCCGGCCGGCAGGGCGCGCGCGGCGGCGATGCCCACCGCGCTGTGCGGATCGGCGATGTAGCCGGTGGCGGCGTGCAGCCGGGCGATCTCCGCCTCGGTGCCCGGATCGTCCAGGCGGAAGCCGTGCATCAGGGTGCGGACGCGATGCCAGGCGGCGTCGGGCACCGCCATGCGGCCGGTCTGGCGGAACCCGGCCATGATCGAGGCGGTGGCGGCGGCGTCGCGGTCCAGCAGTTCGAACAGCAGCCGCTCGAAGTTGGAGCTGACCTGGATGTCCATGCTCGGCGACAGGCTGGGTTCCACCGGGCGCATCGACATGTCGTTGCCGTCCAGGAACCGTGCCAGGATATCGTTGCGGTTCGATCCCACCACCAGGCGGGCCACCGGCAGGCCCATGCGCCGTGCCGACCAGGCCGCCAGCACGTTGCCGAAATTGCCGGTCGGCACGCTGAACGCCACCTCCCGCTCCGGCCCGCCCAGCGCCAAGGCGGCGGCGGCGTAATACGGGATCTGCGCGGCGATACGCGCCCAGTTGATTGAGTTCACCGCCGACAGCCGCATCTCGGCGCGGAAGGCGGCGTCGGCGAACAGCGCTTTCACCAGGTCCTGGCAGTCGTCGAACGTGCCCTCGATGGCGATGTTGGCGACGTTGGCGGCCTGCACCGTGGTCATCTGCCGGCGCTGCACCGCGCTGGTGCGGTTGTGCGGGTGCAGGATCACGATGTCGGCCCGCGCCCGGCCGGCGAAGGCCTCGATCGCCGCCGAGCCGGTGTCGCCCGAGGTGGCGCCGACGATCGTGACGCGCTCCCCGCGCGTTTCCAGCACATGGTCGAACAGACGGCCACGCACGGACATCGCCATATCCTTGAAGGCGAGCGTCGGGCCGTGGAACAGCTCCTGCACGAACAGGTTGGTATCGAGTTGGATCAGCGGCACCACGGCAGGGTGGCCGAAGCCGGCGTAGGCGTCGTGGCAGATCGCCGCCACCACCTCCGGCGCGATCGCGGTGCCGACGAAGGATTGCAGCAGCCGTGCGGCGAGGGCGGGATAGGGCAGGCCGCGCAGCGACCGCCAATCGGCCGGGCCGAGCTGCGGCCAGGCCTCCGGCACATAAAGACCGCCGTCCTCGGCGAGGCCAGCCAGCAGCACGCCGGCGAAATCGCGCACGGGTGCCTGCCCGCGGGTCGAGATGTAGCGCATGGCGCGAAACTACCCCTTCAGAACGTCCGGGTCACGGTGAAGTGCAGGCCGCAGGCGCCGTTGGTCACGTCGCCTTCCATCCGCCGGCCGTTGACCTGCCCATTGAGCGTGATCCCCGGTCCCTGACCGGACACGCTGCCGTCCGGGGCGATGACCGCCGTGACGTCTATCTGGTTCCAGCGGAAGTCGAAGCTGCTCTGTCCGACATAGAGCGTCAGCAGCCCCGGATGCGGGCAGTCGCGCTCGGTGGCACGGAAGCGGGTGCTGGTGCCGCGGTATTCGCCGTCCCAGTCCGGCGGGCCGCTTTTCGCGACCGCCGCGGGGGCCGGCGCGGGCTTTGGCGGCGGCGCGGCGCAGGCGCCGAGCGTGGCGCAGACCAGCAGGGCGGCGCCGGCGCGCCAGTAGGGCAGGCGCCGGTGCGGCAGGCGAAGAGGGAAACGGAGCATGCAGGCGGGCTTTCCAGGAACGACCGCGCTCTCTTGCAGCGCCGCCGGCCCCGAGGCAACCCGGCGCTGGGTATGCGCGAAATCGCGGCAAGAGGGGGTAGTCATGCGTTTGTCACATACGTGGCGCTGCGACGGGGCCGGTGCCGCGGGGCGAGGCGACGCCCATCTCGCACTCACTCGGACGCAAGGTCCGAGGGATGGTCCCCCGGGATGGGGGGACCCCCTGAATGGAGACACGATCATGACCAAGATTCTTGCGGCGTTCCTGGTGCTGGGTCTCGCGATCGCGGCCGGCGCCCCGGTGGCGAGCGCCGCGCAGCCCGCGTATCAGCACAACGGCACCACCTTCGACGGCGGCAACGGCTGATTAGGCCTCCAGGCCGAACGCGAAGGGCCAGGGGCTTCCCCCTGGCCCTTTTCGTTTGGGCGGGTTTTGGACGATCATCTTATCAATTGGACCAACCTCTCATTTCGCGAGGAAGGAGTTACGATTCTCGGTCAATATTTGATCGACATCAACGTGCGAGGTGACTCGGCCTATCCCGCAGACAGTGACTTCCAGGACATGGTCGTGCGGGTGGATCAGATTCCTGAGCCGGCATCGTTCGCGGTGCTCGGTGCCGGCCTGCTGGCGCTCGGCCTGATCCGCCGTCGCAAGGCGGTCTGACCCCGCTCAGCGGTCCGCGGGTTCGGCGGCGGCGCCGAACCCGCGCGCGTCACTTCCCCTGCGCCGCCAGTTCCGCTTGGCTCAGCTGGAACCCCACCCAGATCGTGTAGGCCGCCCCGGTGCGCTGCGGCGTCACCGGCAGGTCGATCTCGACCGGCGCGGTGGTGAACTGCACCTGATCGCCGTTCGCCGGGAAGGCGATGCGGTGGCCGAACACCTGCTTGTTCAGGATCCGGTCCCCCTCCGCCACCGCGATGAAGAACGGCACGTCCACCCCGGCCGCCGGCATCGCCGGGCCGCGATGGAACAGCATCGTCATGGTCAGCGTGGCGTCCAGGGTGTGGCTGTTCTTGCCCTCCTTGCACTTGCCCGACACCGCCATGATCTGCCCGCCGAGCATCAGATGCGTGGGATCGCGCCCGGCCGGGCCGGCGGCGTCGCGGTAGCGCTCCAGCCGCTCGGCCTGCGGCAGCGGGCGGGCGAGCGGGCAGGCGGGGGGGAACTCGTCGCGGGTCGGCCCGCAGCCGGCGAGCAGCACGAGCGGGGCCAGGAGCCCTCCCAGCAGGGCGGCGCGGCGGAGCGAAGCGGGGGGGCGAAAGCGCATGCGGGCAAAGCTCCGGAACGGCGGCGGGATAGCCCCGGCCGGTGCCGCCGGGCGCAGTCGCAGCATATGCCGCGCCTCGCCGGCCGGGCGCAATCCGCCCGCACAGGCGCCGCTGCCCGGCACGCCATGGTTGCCCGACCGGCCGTGGGGCTGCTACGGGCAGCGCCATGCCCGACCGACAAGCGACGCAGGAGAGACTGGTGCCTGACCTCCCGGCCCGGCCGCGCTGATGGCGGTCTATACGGAAGTCACCGACGAGGCGCTGGCCGGGTTCCTCGCCGACTACGACATCGGCCGCATGGTGGCCTTCCGCGGCATCGCCGAGGGGGTGGAGAACAGCAACTACTCGCTGCGCACCACCGCAGGCGACTTCATCCTCACGCTGTATGAGAAGCGCGTCGATCCCGCCGACCTGCCGTGGTTCCTCGGCCTGATGGAGCATCTGGCGACGCGCGGCATCGTCTGCCCTCGCCCGGTGGCGGCAAGAGACGGCGCGGCGCTGCGCCAGTTGTGCGATCGGCACGCGGCGATCACCACTTTCCTGCCGGGCGTCTGGCCGCGCCGGGTGCGGGTGGAACATTGCGCGCCGGTGGGCGCCGCGCTCGCCGCGCTGCATCTGGCCGGGCGGGACTACGCGCCCGTCCGGCGCAACGCGCTGGGGCCGGAGGGCTGGCCGCCCCTGCTCGCCCGCTGCGGCGCGGGGGCGGAGGCGGTGCGGCCCGGCCTCGGCGCCGAACTCGAAGCGGCGCTGGCGTCCATCCTGGCAGCCTGGCCCACGGGTGGGGAGGCCGGCCTGCCGGTCGGGCATATCCACGCCGACCTGTTCCCCGACAACGTGTTCTTCCTGGAAGGGCGGCTGTCCGGCCTGATCGACTTCTACTTCGCCGCCACCGACCTGCTGGCCTACGACATCGCGGTGTGCCTGAACGCCTGGTGCTTCGAGGCGGACGGCGGCCTGAACGTCACCAAGGCGCGTGCCCTGCTGGCCGGCTACCAGGGCGTGCGCGCGCTGACCGCCGCCGAGCGGGGCGCGCTGCCGGTGCTGTGCCAGGGGGCGGCGCTGCGTTTCCTGCTGACGCGGCTGTACGACTGGCTGAACACGCCGCCGGGCGCGCTGGTCACCCGCAAGGACCCGATCGAGTATCTGCGCCGGCTGCGCTTCCATCTGTCGGCGCGGGACGAGCACGCCTATGGCCTCTGATCCCGATACGGCGCCCGGCGCCTCCCCGATCGGGGAGGCGCCGACGGTGGAGATCTGGACCGATGGCGGCTGCAAGCCCAACCCCGGACCCGGCGGCTGGGGCGCGGTGCTGCGCTTCGGCGACCACGAGCGGGAACTGTCGGGCACCGACCCGGCCACCACCAACAACCGGATGGAACTGACGGCCGCGCTGGCGGCGCTGGACGCGCTGAAGCGCCCTTGCCGCGTCGTGTTGCACACCGACAGCGAATACCTCCGCAACGGCATCACCCGCTGGCACACCGGCTGGGTGCGGCGCAACTGGCGCAACGCGGCCGGCGATCCCGTGGCGAACATGGACCTGTGGCACCGGCTGCTGGCGGCGGCGGCGGGGCACAAGATCGAGTGGCGCTGGGTCCGTGGCCACGCCGG
>JAJZVS010000052.1 GCA_021845555.1 Pseudomonadota bacterium | reverse complement strand
CTCCGGCTTGAGCTGTGGGCGATCCGCGGATGAGCGACAATCCGTTTTCCGAACCCGACGATTCCGATCGCACGGTGATCCGCCCCGCCCCCGGCGGGCGCCGACCGGGGGGACCCGCGCCGGGAGCGCCCACGCCAGGAGCGCCCGCCGCGCCGCCCGGGGCATCGCCAGGGGCATCGCCGGGGTTCCCGCCCGCAGCGCCGCCCGGCACGCCCTCCCCGTTCGGGGCACCGCCGTTCGGCGGCTCTGCCGGCGGGGGCGCCGCCCCGTTCGGCACGCCGGCCGCGCCGGCGTTCGGCGCCTCGCCGTTTGCCCAAGGCGGGGGCGCGGGCGCACAGGGTCCGGCTGGCGCGGCGGTCGCCGAAGGCGCCGAGCGCATCACCTTCGGCCTCAACCCGCTGGTCGCCGCCGCCGCGCCGTTGCTGCAACTGCTCGGCCGGCTGCGCAACACCTACAGCCAGCCCGATCCTGGCGAGTTGCGCGAACGCGCGCTGCGCGAGGTGCGGAATTTCGAGACCGCGGCGCGCGACGCCGCCATCCCGATGGAGCAGCTGCGCCCGGCGCATTACGCGCTGTGCGCGAGCCTGGACGACGTGGTGCTGAACACGCCCTGGGGCAGCACCGGCGGCTGGGCGGCGCGCTCGCTGATCTCCACCTTCCACCAGGAGGTGCGCTCCGGCGAGCGGTTCTTCGACCTGCTCGGCCAGTTGCGGCAGAACCCCGGCACCTTCCTGCCGGTGCTCGAACTCATGTACCTGTGTCTCAGCCTCGGCTTCCAGGGCCGCTACCGGCTGTCGCCGCGCGGTCCCGGCGAACTCGATCGGCTGCGGGAGGACCTCTACACCGTCATCATCCGCCAGCGGCAGGCCACCGACCCGGCGCTGTCGCCGCATTGGCAGGGGGCGGCGGCCCCGTACCGGCCGGCGCGCGCGGTGCTGCCGGCCTGGGTCATGGGGGTGATCGCGCTCGCCGTGCTGGGCGGGGTGTTCGCCTGGTTCTCCACCTCCTTGAACGCCGCCTCCGACGCGAGCTTCGCGCGGCTGGCCGCGGCGCCCCCGGCGGGGATGCCGCCGATCGCCCGCGCCGCCCCGGCGCCGCCGCCGCCCCCCCCGCCGGTGGCGCAGCCGGAACGGCTCGCCACCTTCCTGGCCCCGGAGATCCGCGAAGGCCTGGTCAGCGTGCTCGGCAACCAGGCGATGCCGATCGTGCGCATCCATGCCTCCGACCTGTTCGCCTCCGGCTCGTCCGACCTCAACCCGCGCTACCTGCCGCTGATGGCGCGCATCGGCCAGGCGTTGCGCACCGAGAAGGGGCCCGTCACGGTGATCGGCTACACCGACAACCAACCGATCCACACCGTCCGTTTCCCGTCAAACTACCAGCTCTCGGCGGCACGCGCGGCGACCGCGCGGGCGGCGATCGTGGCCGCGCTCGGCGATCCGGCCCGGGTAACGGCGGAAGGGCGCGGCGCGGCCGATCCGATCGCGTCCAACGCCACGCCGCAGGGCCGGGAGGAAAACCGGCGCATCGAAGTGGTGCTGCGGAGGCAGGGCTGAGATGCTGCGCGCAATCCTCAACAAGCTGCGCTCCCGCTGGTTCCTGACCTTCATCGGCGTCGCCCTGGCGGCGGCGCTGATCTGGGTGTTCGGCCCGTTCTTCGCCGTGCTGGCCGGCGCGCTGGCGCGCGGCGCGGTGATCCTGCTGCTGTTCGCGGTCTGGGCTATCGTGAACCTGATCCTCGACCGCAAGCGGCGCGAGGCCGACAAGCTGCTGATCGAGGGCATCACCCAAAGCAAGGAAGACACCTCCGCCGCCGCCTCGTCGGAAGAAGCAGCGGCGATGCGCGAGAAGCTCGCCACCGCGCTCGCCTTGCTCAAGAAAGCCTCCGGCGCTCGCGGCTACCTGTACGAGCAGCCGTGGTACGTGATCATCGGCCCGCCCGGCGCCGGCAAGACGACCGCGCTGTTGAACGCCGGCCTGACGTTTCCGCTGGCCGCCGAAATGGGCCAGTCGGCGGTGGCCGGCGTCGGCGGCACGCGCATGTGCGAGTGGTGGTTCACCGAGGATGCGGTGCTGATCGACACCGCCGGGCGCTACACCACCCAGGACAGCGACGCGGCGGTGGACAAGGCGGGCTGGAACACCTTCCTGTCGTTGCTGCGGCGCACCCGGGCGCGCCAGCCGCTGAACGGGGTGCTGGTGGCGATCTCGCTGGCCGATATCGCCGCCGCCTCCCCGGCCGAGCGTTCCGCGCATGCCCGCGCGATCCGCCGGCGGATCAAGGACATCTACGACCAGCTCGGCGTAAAAGTGCCGGTCTATGCGCTGTTCACCAAGGCCGACCTGATCGCCGGCTTCACCGAGTTCTTCGACGATCTGGACCGCGACCGGCGCGGCCAGGTCTGGGGCATGACGTTCCCGCCGGGCACGACCGAGGCCGGCCACGCGGGAGAGTTCGCCGCCGAGTTCGCCCTGCTGGTGGAACGGGTGAACCAGCGCCTGCTCGACCGCTTGCAGGCCGAGCGCAGCCCGGACCGGCGCACCGCGATCGCCGGCTTCCCGGCGCAAGTGGCAAGCCTTGCCGCGCCGCTCGGCGCCTTCGTGGCCGAGGCGTTCGGCGGCTCGCGGCTCGATCCGGCGCCGATGCTGCGCGGGGCCTATCTCACCTCCGGGACCCAGGAAGGCACGCCGATCGACCGGCTGACCGGGACGCTGGCGCGCGCCTTCGGCATCGACCAGGTGCGCGCCCCGTCGCTGCGCCCCGAGCAGGGACGCAGCTACTTCCTGACGCGCCTGCTGAAAGACGTGGTGTTCGGCGAGGCGATGCTGATCGCGCGCGATCCGGTGGCGGTGCGCCGCAGCATGCTGATGCGCTACGGCGCCGCCGGTCTGGCCGCGCTGGTCGTGCTGGTGGGGGCGGCGGCGCTGATCCAGACGCGCTCGGTGAACGAAAACGCAATCGCCCGCAGCGACGCGACCCTGGCGGCCTATGCGAAGACGGCCGCCGCCACGCCGCTGTCGCCGGTGCAAAGCGCCGATTTCGCCGCCATCGACCCGGTGCTGAATGCGGCGCAACAGCTGCCGTTCGGAGCCGGGGCGCCGGCGCCGGCGATGCAATGGTTCCCCGGTCTGTCGCAGATCGGCAAGCTGCACACCGGCGCGACGATCGCCTATCAGAACGCGCTCAGCCACGTGCTGCTGCCACGGCTGATCTGGCTGCTGGAACAACAGATGCGCGCGCATCTGGACGATCCGGCCTATCTGTATGAGGCCACCCGCATCTACCTGATGCTGGGATCGGACGGGCCGCTCGATCGCGCTTCGATCCGCGAGTGGATGCATTATTCCTGGCAGGCGCTCTATCCGGGCGTGGGCGAGCAGCCGTTGCGCGCCAGCCTGGAGGCGCATCTGGCCGCGCTGCTCGACCAGCCGCTGGCGCCGGTGCCGCTGGACGGCGCGCTGGTGGCGGACGCGCGGCGCATCTTCAGCCGCATCTCGCTGGCGCAACGGGTGTACGGCGCGATCGCGCGATCGCGTGCCGCGCAGGCGGTGCCGGCGTTCGATCCGGCGGCAGCGACCGGGCCGGGCGGGGCGCGGTTCTTCGTGCGCGCCTCCGGCCAGCCGATGACGCAGGGGATCCCGGGCTTCTACACCGTCGCCGGCTTCCACGACGTGCTGCTGCCGATGCTGCCCGCCGCGACCCGCGAGGTCGCGAGCGAGAGCTGGGTGCTGGGCCGGCAGGAGCAGATCAGCCCCGACAGCGCGCAGTCGCAGGCGCTGCAACAGCAGGTGGTCGCGCTCTATGTGGCGGACTACGAGAAGCACTGGTCCGCGCTGCTGCGCGACATCGACCTGGCGCCAATGCCGACCTTGCAACAGGCGGCGCAGAACCTGTTCATCCTGTCGTCGCCGCAATCGCCGATCAAGCAGCTGCTGACCGCGGTCGCGCGGCAGTTGCAACTGTCGCAGCCGCTGCTGCCGCCCGGCGCGGCGGCGGCGAAAGCGGCGGGGGCGGTGAAGGCGGTGACGGGGGCGGCCACCAGCTCGGCCGCCCGGCTGCAAAGCCTGCTCGGCCGCAGCGCGGCGCCGCCTCCGCCGCCGCCGGGACAGGCGGTCGATCAACACTACGCGCCGCTGATCGCCTATGTCGGCGCCGGACCGGGGGCGCCGATCGACGGCACGCTCAAGCTGATGAACGATCTGCAGCAGCAACTGGCCCAGCTTGCCGCCGCCCCGCCCGGCGGTGCCGCGCCGGCGGCGGCCGCGGGGGCCGATCCGGCCGGGCTGTTGCAGGCCGAGGCCGGGCGCGATCCGCAGCCGGTGTCGCGCTGGCTGCAATCGCTGTCGGTGCAGGCCAACACGCTGCGCGGCGGCGGCGCGCGGGCGCAGGCGGCGGCGGCGTTCAGCGGCCCCGGCGGGCCCGGCCTGTTGTGCCGTCAGGCGGTGGATGGGCGCTACCCGTTCTTCCCGGCCTCGCGCAGCGCCATCCCGCTGGCCGATTTCGGCCGGCTGTTCGCGCCGAACGGGCTGCTCGATTCCTACTTCAACACCCAACTGCGCCCCTTCGTGGATACGTCGGGCCCGACCTGGCGGGCCCAGGCGGTCAGCGGCGTGGCGCCGCCGGTCTCGGCGGGAGCGCTGGCGCAGTTCCAGCGCGCGGCGATGATCCGCGACCTGTTCTTCGCCGGCGGCGGCACGCTGCCCAGCGTCAGCTTCACCATCACGCCGGTTTCGCTCGATAACGGATCGCAGCAGGTCACGCTGGAGCTGGGGCCGCAGACCATCACCTATGCGCACGGGCCGCTGCAGCCGACCCAGGTCACCTGGCCGGGGGCGGGCGGCATGCTCACCGCGCGGGTGGTGTTCGACCCGCCGCCGCCGGGCGGTACCGGCACGCTGCAAGCCTCCGGCCCCTGGGCGCTGTTCCGGCTGTTCGACAAGGGCAATTTGCAACAGGGGGGCTCCTCGGACCGCTACCGGCTGACCTTCCAGCTCGGGTCGCGGCAGGCGGTGTTCGAGATCCAGGCGGCCTCGGTGCTCAATCCCTTCGCCCCCGGCATGCTGCAAGCCTTCCGATGCCCCGGGCTCTAGAGGACCCCGCGCCCCCCGACCCGGCCGCGCCGGCGATCCCGGCCGGCTTCTTCGGCAAGCTGCCGGCGCGCGGCGATTTCGTGCGCCAGGGCCTGCCGCGCGGGTTCACCGACCAGTGGGACGCCTGGATGGCGGGGGTGCTCGCCGGCAGCCGGGACCGGCTGGGGGAGAGCTGGACGGCCGCCTGGCTGGAGGCGCCGATCTGGCGCTTCGCCCTCGCCCCGGGACAATGCGGCGGCTGGCGCGTGCTCGGGCTGATGCTGCCAAGCGTGGATCGGGTCGGACGGTATTTCCCGCTCGGCTTCGCCGCCCTGTTCCCCGCCGATGCGCCGGGAGCGGGCGATGGCGATACCGCCTGGCTCGACCGCTGCGAGGCGGCGGGGCTGGCGGCGCTGGAACGCGACGCGGAACCGGCCGCGTTGCTCGCGCTGATGGGCGCCCCGCCGCGGGAAGCGGCCGGGCCGGCGGAAGGTTCGGCTTGGTGGAGCGACGGCGGGCCGCGCGTGCCGGCCGGCCGGCTGCTCTGCCCCGGACTGCCGGGGGCGGAGACCTTCACCGCGATGCTCGATCGATCCACTCTTCATCCCCGTGCGGGGGAGGCTTCGTGATGATCACCGCCGGTCGGTACCGCTCCTGGGCCACCACGCACGACGGCACGCGGCGCAAGCACAACGAGGATGCGTTCGTGAACCGGCCCGATCTCGGCTTGTGGGCGGTGGCCGACGGGGCGGGCGGGCATACCGCGGGAGATCTCGCCTCCGGCATGATTGCCGAGGCGCTGGAGGGGATTCCCACCGGCCTCGGCGCCGCCGAGATGATGGCGGCGGTGCGGCTGCGGATCGCCGACGTGCACACCGCGCTGCGCGACGAGGCGGCGCGGCGGGGGGAGGCGGTGATGATCGCCTCCACCGTCGTCGTCCTGGTGGTGCGCGGGGACCATTTCGCCTGCCTGTGGGCGGGGGATTCGCGCGCCTATCTGCTGCGCGGCGGCGTGCTGCGGCAGGTCTCGCACGACCACAGCCTGGTGCAGGAACTGGTCGACAGCGGCGCGATCGCGGCGGAGGACGCCGAGCACCACCCGCATGCCAATGTCATTACCCGCGCGGTGGGCGCGGCGGTGGAGGAGTTGGCGCTCGACAAGATGACCGAGCGGGCGCAGCCGGGCGACCGGTTCCTGCTGTGCAGCGACGGGCTGAGCAAATTCGTGGAAGCCGAGGTGCTGGCCGCGCTGTTGGCGCCGGCAGCAGGGGATCAGCCGAGCGAGGCGTTGGTGGCCGCGGCGCTGGAACGCCAGACCAACGACAACGTGACCGCGGTGGTGGTGGAACTGGGGTAGACTCCCGCGATCTGGATGGGCCTCCAAATCGCGAAGCGGCCGGGCAGGACGTGCGAACCGGCCTAGACAGGAAACCTGCCCAGGCCGGTTCGTCCCGTGCCACAGAGCGGCGCACGCCACCCCGGCTATCCTGCGATGGTTCCCTCCGCGCGGGCGGAGGGCCGTGCGCGGGCCTCAGACCTTCTGCTGGGTCGCCAGGTCGTGGCCGACCTTCTCGGGCGTGCCGCTGCCCTTTTCGTCGATCGGGGAGAACGACCACACGATCTTGGTGAAGTTGATCGAAATGGACTCGGCCGGGAGACCCTCGGGCCCGGCGCTGGTCGAATGCGAGCTGACGCCGCAGCCTTCGAGCTTGATCTCGCAGTACGTCACCACCTCGTTCTTCACCTGGGTGGTGAACTTGAAATCGACCTTGCTGTTGAGCAGACCGTGCGCGGCCTCCGACCACAGCTTGGGGGAGGACTTGTCCATCTGCTTGGTGACGACGATTTCGGAAACATTCACCTCCGACGCCTCACGGTTCAGCGAAGCGCGCGACGGCGAGGTGAGGGCTCGGTTGATGCCGTACTGGAAACTGTCCAACACGATCCATTTTTCCAGACCCTTGGTGGTCGAGGCACCATCGATGCCGGCGTATTTCATGTAGATGGCCATGCTGCGCTCCTGTGTGTGCGGGAGAGATTGGTTTCACCCCTCAGGCAAGAGAATACTGAAACGCCCCTTCACTGTCCACGCTTACGGCAACGGATTCGATCGCTTCCCCATCGGCAAGGCGGGCCAGGACTTCTCCCGAAAGTTCGGGGAGTAAAGTCCGGGAAAGAATATTCTCGACGTTGCGCGCGCCCGAGGAGGTCTCGGTGCAACGGGCGGCAATGGTATCGACCAGCGCCGGATCCCACTCGAACCGGGCGCCGTAGCTGTCGGCCACCCGCCGGCGCACCCGGTTCAACTGCAATTCGACGATCTGGCGGATGATCGCCGGCGAGAGCGGGAAATAGGGCACCAGGGTCACCCGGCCCAGGAAGGCCGGCTTGAAGTGCTTCATCAGCTCCGGGCGCAATGCCTCCGCCAGTCCGGCAGCATCGGGGGCGGTTTCAGGGTCGGCGAACAATTGGTTGATGAGGTCGGTGCCGGCGTTCGAGGTCATGATGATGAGGCTGTTCTTGAAGTCGATGTCGCGGCCTTCGCCGTCTTTCATCTGTCCCTTGTCGAATACCTGGAAGAACACGTCCTGCACGCCGGGGTGCGCCTTCTCCATTTCGTCCAGCAGGATCACCGAATAGGGCCGCCGGCGCACCGCCTCGGTCAGCACCCCGCCCTCGCCGTAGCCGACGTAGCCGGGCGGGCTGCCCATCAGCAGGCTGACCTTATGTTCCTCCTTGAACTCGGTCATGTTGATGGTGGTCAGGTTCTGCTCGCCACCATACAGCAGGTCGGCGAGCGTCAGCGCGGTCTCGGTCTTGCCGGTGCCCGAGGTGCCCACCATCAGGAACACGCCGATCGGCTTGCGCGGGTCGGTCAGGCGGGCGCGGTTGGTGCGGATCGCCTGGGCCACCGCTTCCAGCGCGTGCGACTGGCCGACGATGCGCTTCTCCATCGCCTCGCGCAGATGCAGGATGGTGCGGATTTCGTTCGACTGCATCCGCCCGGCGGGGACGCCGGTCCAGCCTTCCACCACTTCGGCGACCGCCTGGGCATCGACCACCGGGAAGATCAGCGGGTGCTCGCCGGCAAGCGCGCGCAGCGCCTGGGCGGTCTCGGTGAGCCTTCCCCGCACCTCGGCCTTGTCGGCCGGATCGGCCGGGTCCTCGATCTGGGCGCGGAGCGCGGTCAGGGTGCCGGCCAGGGCTTTCTCCTGCTCGTAGCGCGCCTCCAGCGCGGCGAGCTCGGCGACCAGCTGCGCCCGCTCGGCCACCAGCGCGTCGCACCGGTCGCCATGGTTCTCCCCGGCGGCGATCTCGCGCTCCAGGATCGCGGTCTCGGTGTCGATCAGGTTGATCCGCCGGGTGCGGTCCTCGATCGGCGCCGGGACCGCGGACTGGCTCATGCCGACGCGCGAGCAGGCGGTATCGAGCAGGCTCACGCCCTTGTCCGGCAGCTGGCGCGACGGGATGTAGCGCGCCGACAGCCGTACCGCCGCCTCCACCGCCTCGTCCATGATGCGCACCTTGTGGTGCTTTTCCAGCGTATCGACCAGCCCGCGCAGCATCGCGACCGCCAGCTTCTCGGTCGGCTCCTCGACCTTCACCACCTGGAAGCGGCGGGTCAGCGCGGCGTCCTTCTCGAAGTATTTCTTGTATTCGGCCCAGGTGGTGGCCGCGATGGTACGCAGCTCGCCGCGCGCCAGGGCGGGTTTCAGGAGATTAGCGGCGTCCCCCTGCCCGGCCTGGCCGCCGGCGCCGATCAGTTGGTGCGCCTCGTCGATGAACAGGATGATCGGCTTCGGACTGGCCTTCACCTCGTCGATCACGCCACGCAGCCGGTTCTCGAACTCGCCCTTCACCCCGGCGCCGGCCTGCAGCAGGCCGAGATCGAGCGTGCGCAGCGTCACGTCGCGCAAGCCGGGCGGCACGTCCCCGGCGGCTAGGCGCAGGGCGAATCCCTCCACCACCGCGGTCTTGCCCACCCCGGCCTCCCCGGTGAGGATCGGGTTGTTCTGCCGCCGCCGGGTCAGGATATCGACCATCTGGCGGATCTCGGTATCGCGCCCGAGGATCGGGTCGATCTTTCCGGCACGCGCCTGCGCGGTGAGATCGGTGGTGAACTGATCGAGCGCGCCGCCGCCGCCGCGCGGTCCCGGGGCGGCCTCCGCGCCCGGCTCTCCGCCCGCGCCCGCCTCCGCCGCCGCGCCGGCCGCCTCGGCGCTGGCGGCGGTGATGGCGACGAAATCGCGCTTGAGGATGTCGGGGGCGATTTTCAGCAACTGGCTGGAGGCTTCCCGCCCGCGCCGGGCCAGCGTCTCGTCGGCCAGCAGCGCCCACAGCAGATGGCCCGAGCGGATCCGCCCGGCGCCGGTTTCCAGCGACGCGAACAGCCAGGCCTGCTTGGCCAGTTCGACGATCTCGGGCGACAGCGCCGGGGCGCGGCTGTTGCCGGTCTTGAGGCGTTCCAGGCCGCGATTGAGGTCGGCGGCAAAGCGGCCCGGCTCGATCTCGAAATGGCGCAGGATGGCGGCGATGTCGCCGTCCGGCCGGTCCGCCAGGGTGGCGAGCCAGTGCTCGATCTCCACATTGTAGTGGGTGCGGGAGAGCGTGAGTCCCGCGGCGGCCTCCAGCGCCCGTCGGCACGGGTCGTTCAGGCGGGCGACGAGTTGTTTCAGATCGATGGCGGCCATGGCGCGGTGCGTGCTCCCTCTTTTCGTCGCCCGAGGCTATGTGTTACGCCTGGGCATTGTCCAGCAGGATGAAGGACACGCGCATGGCGGAGTTGCCGGACGGCTTTGATCTCGCGGCGCTGCTGGCGCCGTTGCCGGGGGAAGTGCCACAAGGAACCGACCTGCGCGAGGATTTTTCCGCGCAGTCGCCGTATTTCCGCCTGCGCGACGCCCGCTCGGAAGCGCGCGACGCCGAAAAAGCGGCCGACCGGGGGGGGGAAGCGCGTGACCCGATGCCGCTGTGGCGCACGGTGCGCGACCTCGGCATGAAATGCCTCGCCGAGACATCGAAGGATCTCGAAGTCGCCGCCTGGATGACCGAGGCGATGCTGCGGCTGTCGGGCCTGCGCGGCCTGACCGCCGGGGCGCGGCTGATCGAGGGCCTGGCCACCACCTATTGGGACGGGGTCTATCCGCTGCCCGACGATTACGGGATGGAAACGCGGGTGGCCCCGATCACCGGGCTGAACGGCCGCGACGGCCCCGGCTCGCTGATCCAGCCGCTGTTCAAGCTGGTGCTGTTCGCCCGCCCCGACGGCGCCCCGGTGGCGCTCTATCAATGGCAGCAGTCGGAGCAACTTGGCACGCTGGACGCGGCCCGACGCGAACAGCGCCTGGCGGCGGGCGCGGTGCCGTTCGACACCCTGGAAAATGAGGCGCGCGCCGCCGGCGCGGCGGTGTTCGCGGCCCTGCTGGCCGACGCCACCGCGGCGCGCGAGGCCTGGCAGGCGATGGCGGCGGCGCTGGACGAGCGGGCCGGCGCCGACGGCCCCTCCACCACGCAGGTCCGGAACCTGCTCGACACGATCGTCGATCTGGCCGGACGGTTCGCCCCGGGTACCGGCGGCGCGGCGGAAGCGGCCGGGATCGCGGCCCCCGGCGCCCCAGGTGCCGCGACAGCGGGGGCGGGCGCGCCGGGGGCAGGCGGGATGGCCCCGATCGCCGCGCCGGGGCAGATCGCCTCCCGCGAGCAGGCGTTGCGGGCACTGGTCGATATCGCGCGGTTCTTCCGCGAGACCGAACCGCACTCCCCGCTGTCCTACACGCTGGAGGAAGCGGCGCGGCGCGGCCGGCTGAACTGGCCCGACCTGCTGGCCGAGATCGTCGAGGACGAGACGACCCGCAACGCCATCCTGACCGGCCTGGGGATCCGCCCGCCGCAACCGCCCGGGGACGAATAACCCCCCGCCTGGATCGAGAATGCCCGGCGAGGATCGAGAATGATTGACCGGGCTTGACGCATTTGGCTACTGTCACAACAGGTTTGAGAGCGCGGACCGGCGGCGACCAGGGGGACGTCGCCGGTCGGCGTGCTACAGCGAGCCCAACAGCGAGGGAAACCAGGCCATGAGCGCCAGCGTGCACGACAAGCTCAACCGCGTCCGCAAGCCGCGGGTGCACATCTCCTATGAGGTGGAGACGGAAGGCGCCGAGGTGCTGCGGGAGCTCCCCTTCGTGATGGGGGTGATGGGTGATTTCTCCGGCGATCCGACCGCGCCGCTGCGCCCGCTGGCCGATCGGAAGTTCACCCAGATCGACCGCGACAATTTCAACGACGTGATGGCCAGCATGACCCCCGGCCTGAAGATGAAGGTCGATAACACGCTGGCCGGCGACGGCAGCCAGATGGCGGTCGATCTGAAGTTCAACGCGATCGAGGATTTCGAGCCGGCGCGGGTGGCCGCCCAGGTCCCGGCGCTGAAGGCGCTGCTGGAGACGCGGGCCAAGCTGCGCGACCTGATGAGCAAGGTGGACCGTTCGGAAGAGCTCGAAGGCCTGCTCGAACAGGTCCTGAAGAACGAAACCGACCTGAAGTCGCTGGGCAGCCAGCTCGGCCTCGACAAGCAGGGAGGCTGAACCCATGTCCGAATCCCAGTCTGCCCCTGCCGCCGGCGCCACCACCACGGAAGCAGGCGTCAGCTTCCTCGATCAGGTGATGGCGGCCACCAAGCAGACCCCGCCGGATCAGGCGCAGGATCTGGTCAAGAACCTGGTCGAGCAGGCGCTGTCCGGCACCGTCACCTTCGACAAGAACCTGAGCCGCACCTTCGATCAGGCGATCGCCGCGATCGACCGCAAGCTGTCCCAGCAGCTCAATGCGATCATGCACCATCCGCGCTTCACCCAGCTGGAGGGCACCTGGCGCGGGCTGCACTATCTGATCATGAACAGCGAAACCAGCACCAACCTGAAGATCCGGGTGCTGAACCTGCCCAAGCGGGAGCTTTCGCGCGATCTGCAGCGGGCGGTGGAGTTCGACCAGAGCCAACTCTACAAGAAGATCTACGAGAACGAGTTCGGCACCCCGGGCGGCGAACCCTATGCCACGCTGGTGGGCGACTACGAATGGACCCAGCACCCGGACGATGTCGAAACGCTCCGGCTGATCTCCAACGTCGCCGCCGCCGCCTTCGCCCCGTTCATCTCGGCCGCCGGCGCCGGCATGATGGGCATGGAAAGCTGGACCGAGCTGTCCAAGCCGCGCGATCTGGCCAAGATCTTCGAAAGCCAGGACTACACCAAGTGGCGCAGCTTCCGTGACAGCGAGGACGCCCGCTTCGTCAGCCTGGTGATGCCGCGCACCCTCGCCCGTCTGCCCTACGGCGCCGCCACCAAGGCGATCGACGAGTTCGCCTACGAGGAAGCGCCGTACGACGAACACGGCGTCGCCCGCGCCATGCAGCACACCGATTACTGCTGGATGAACGCCGCCTATGCGATGGGCACCCGGCTGACCAACGCCTTCGCCCAGTACGGCTTCTGCACCGCGATCCGCGGCGCCGAGGGCGGCGGCAAGGTCGAGAACCTGCCTTATCACGTCTTCACCTCCGACGACGGCGATCTGGACGCCAAGTGCCCGACCGAGATCGCGATCACCGACCGGCGCGAGTTCGAACTGTCCAACCTGGGGTTCCTGCCGCTCTGTCACTACAAGAACACCGACTACGCGGTGTTCTTCGGCGCCCAGACCGCGCAGAAGCCGAAGAAATACGACCGCCCGGAGGCGACCGCCAACGCCGCCATCTCGGCCCGCCTGCCCTACATCATGGCGACCAGCCGGTTCGCGCATTATCTGAAAGTGATGGCGCGCGACAAGATCGGCTCCTTCATGGAGGCGTCCGATTGCGAGATCTGGCTGAACCGCTGGATCACCAACTATGTGAACAGCAGCGAGAACGCCGGCCAGGAGATGAAGGCTCGCTACCCGCTGCGCGAAGCCCGCGTGGAAGTGAAGGAAATCCCCGGCCGGCCCGGCTCGTACAACGCGGTGGCCTATATGCGGCCGTGGTTGCAGATGGAGGAACTGACCACCAGCATGCGCATGGTCGCCCGCATCCCGGCCCCGGCCGGCTGAGGACCGCCCGAAGCATGCGACGCGCTCGCGGGCGGGCCAGCCGATGAGCGCATCCGACCTTGTCGTCGCATCCCCCCCGCCTTCCCCTGGGCCGCCGCCCGCCGGGGCGAGCGAACCGGCCCTGCCGCTGCGTCTGTCCGTGCTGTCCGGGCAGTTCGTCGGCCGGCGGGAGGCGGCGCTCGCCGCCAGCTTTGCCGCCTTTCTCGGCGGCGCCCCCGGCGCCGCGCTCGATCTGTGGTTTGGATCGGAGGAGGCCCAGCGGCTGCGCGCCGATCCGGTGGCGCTGCGCGGTGCGATCGATCGCGATATCGCCGCGATCGATGCCAAGCTGTCGGCGCAGTTGGATGCCGTGCTGCATCACCCGAGGCTGCGCCGGTTCGAAGGCAGTTGGCGCGGCCTGGCCTGGCTGACCGAGCGGCCCGATTTCGGTCCGCGCGTGAAGCTGCGGGTTCTGCATCTCCCCTGGGCCGAGCTGTGCCGGGACCTGGAACGCGCGGCCGAGTTCGATCAGAGCCTGCTGTTCCGCAAGGTCTACGAAGACGAGTTCGGCACCCCCGGCGGCGAGCCCTACGGGCTGCTGGTGATCGATCACGAAGTGCGCCACCGCCCCTCACCGG